>JAUZOY010000018.1 GCA_030706235.1 Bacteroidota bacterium
GAATTTAGGTTTTTAAATTTAGCATTTAATAAGTTTTGAGAGTATTAAGGACATTAGGTTTGATGCTATTTTATTGTATGGTTCTAAGTAATATAGCAGTAAAAGGACAAGCATGGCAATGGGCTCAAAAGGCAGGTGGCGATGGATATGATTATGGAAGAAGCATTGGTGTGGATAAAATTGGAAATAGTTATACTGTAGGAGTATTTGAAGGAAAAAGTAAGTTTGGGAAATTTACATTACAAAGTGCTGGAGAAAATGATATATTTATTTTTAAATGTGATAATAGGGGTAATGTTAAATGGGCGAGAAGAGCAGGAGGAGAAGCTGATGATTTTTGTAAAGGAATATATGTTGATGAAGCAGGGAATTCATATATAGTCGGAAGTTTTCAGGGAACAGCTAATTTTGGTGATTATCAGGTTATAAGCAAAGGTAAATCAGATATATTTATAGCAAAATATGATGCTGATGGTAATATAATGTGGGCAAAAAGTGTGGGAGGAGAAGGCGTTGATGAGGGAAATGGAATATGCGTGGATATAAAAGGAAATATATATATAGCAGGGTCATTTTCGGAAAGCATAGAAAACGGTAAAGAAAAAATAGTAAGTCGAGGTGAAACAGATATTTTGGTAGCTAAAATGAATAATGGAGGTACGCTATTATGGATGAATTCGGAAGGCCGTAGAGGAGAAGATGCAGGAAATGGAATTTCAGTTGATTTACTTGGGAATTGTTATGTCACAGGTAATATCGACAGTATGTATTTTGAAACAGGAAGTAAGACAAGAAAATCGAGTATTAAAACAAGAGATATATTTCTTGCAAAATACAATACCTATGGTAATTTGAAATGGTTCAATACTTATGGAGGTCCCGGAGATGACAGAGGATTTGGAATAAGTGTAAATAATTTGGGAAATATTTATATTACCGGCTATTTTTCATTATCTGCAAATTTTGATACTATTGAATTAGTCAGTAATGATGGGTGGGATATATTCATTGCGAAATGTGATAATTCGGGAAAAATAAAATGGGCTAAAAGAGATGGGGGTCCAAGACATGATTATGGTGTTAGTATTGCTGTGGATAACTATGGTAACAGCTATATTGTAGGTGGCTATATGAAAGAGGTAGTGCTTGGTAAAAAATTAATCAAGGGTGCTAAAGGCTGGAATATATTCATAGCAAAATATGATAATAATGGAAATATTAAATGGTCGGATGATGTTCGCGGAACAAAGGATAATTATGGTTATGGCATTTGTATAGATGATAATGGCGGATATTATATAACTGGAAGTTTTAAAGATGAAGCGGGATTTGGAAGTAAGAAATTATCTAGCATTGATGATGAAATATATGTAGCTAAATATAAAGGGAAAGTAATAAAGCCATCTAAAAAGAATAATAAAGAATTTGAAGAAGAACAGAAAGAAAAAGAATTGTTTTTTATAGAGGCTAATATGTTAAAAGAAAAATTTAAAGATGATAGTTTATTAGCTCTTACAAATTATAAAGATTCAGTTAATTTTATTGCAGCATTGAATGATACTATAAAAAATAAAGTAATCCAAAGTGACACTGCATATAAAAAATCTCTGATTGTAAAGAACCAGTCCGAAGGGAAAATTATTGCAAATGTTAACCCGGATAAGAAGTTAGAAAATGGAATTTTTGTAAATCAATTTGCAGGCACAGACAGCCTAAAGAAAGCAGCAATAAAAGATTCTGTATTATTAACAATAAAAGGAAATAAAATATCTGATACTACAAGAAAAGAAGAATTTAATATTGAACCGGTTTCTTCAGCTTTGTCAATGGGGAAAAATGTTGCAATAGATAAAGATAAAAAGAATGAGATTCAGGTTAATAGTGATACCGTTTCTGCTGCTGTATCTTCAAAGAAAGTAAAAGTCGGAACAGATACGATGAAGATAAAGAAATCTGATAATGTTATAATTGCTAATATAAATATTTTAAAAGAAAATAAAGAGCTAAGCAAAAAGACAATAAAAAAAGATCTGGAAATAAAAGAAGAACCTCGAATTGTAAAAAATACTGATTTCGAGTATCTTGGCCAAAAAACTTTATTGGCAGAAAATAAAAAAATATCAGATACAAATAAAGTTTTGCCAAGTGATTATGAGGTGCTTCCCGTCATTCAGAGTATTTCAAATGAGATTCCGTCAAAAATCAATAAAAGTGAAATAAATAATGGCAATAAATCTGAAAGCACAAATGGAAATAATGAATTGTCAGAAATAATAAAAGAGTATTTAGTTGTTGCCGGATCATTTATCAAAAAAGAGAAAGCAGATGAATTTCAAACATATATGAAAGGGAAGGGAATAAGCTGTTATATCGAATATGATCCGAAAACAAGATGGAACTATGTGTATGTTTATAAAAATTCCAATTATTATATTGCAGTAAAAAAATATTATGAACTTCAGAAAGACCATGTTTATAATAATCAATTGTGGTTATGTGTATTACAGAAAGAAGTGAATCAGTTGGCGTATGATTCAGAATCTCAGAAATTCAGAGATAGCATAGAAACGAAAAGTAATCCTTTTGGAAAAGAATTAAAGGGCAAGGGCAAAAATATATTAAGCTGGCTTAAAGCTAATGATATTAAATATTCAGTGAACAAAACGAAATCTGATTCAATAATTTCAGATTATAAGGAAGAATTTTTCCTTGTGGTGGGTTCATTTCTTGATTCTGTAAATGCAAAGAAGCAAGTCCGTATTTTAGGTGAAAGGGGTGTAAGTTCATATATTGAACATAATTCAAGATCAAAATGGCATTATGTTTTTATATATAAATACAATGATATTGCAGAGGCTA
This sequence comes from Bacteroidota bacterium, assembly GCA_030706235.1. Classification (GTDB taxonomy): domain Bacteria; phylum Bacteroidota; class Bacteroidia; order Bacteroidales; family GWE2-29-8; genus JAUZOY01. Next base: position 2,860 of record JAUZOY010000018.1, read on the forward strand.
TAAATAAGTTATATCAATTGAAAATGGAAAATATTTTTAATAAAGATATTTGGATTTATGTAAATAATTAAATGTTATTGTTTGATTATATTGTAATTGGTTCGGGGCCTTCAGGTGCTATGGCTGCTCAGACTTTGTGTGAATCGGGGCGGGAAGTAGCTATGCTTGATGTTGGTATTCTTCCTGATAAGAAGCTTGAAGAAGTTCCTGATAATGATTTTATCACTATCAGGGAGAATGAAAGAGAACAATATAAATTTCTAATTGGCAAAGATTTTGAGACTGTAGAACTTGAAAATGTAAAAACGGGAGCTCAATTAACACCACAAAGAAAATATTTGATAGAGAAAGTCTCTGATTTTATTCCGGTTGAATCCGGTAGCTTTTTTCCTATGGAAAGTCTTGCATATGGCGGTTTAGGTAGTGGTTGGGGTTTGGGTTGCTATGTCTATTCAGGGAAGGAAATACAGAAAGCCGGATTAAATGAAAAAAGCATCAGAGATGGTTATAATATAGTTGCAAAAAGGATTGGTATTTCGGCTTCATTAGATGATGATGCTTCAGTGTATTCTGTTAATAATCTTGAAAATGTACTGCCTGCATTAAAACCTGACAATTCTATAGCTAAAATTCTTGATGCTTATCAGAAGAAGAAAAGTATATTGAATAGAAATGGTATTGTGTTTGGGAATATTCCAATTGCTATTTTATCGGAAGATTATAATGAAAGACACAAAACTTCATATTCCGACATGGACTTTTATACTGACAGCAGTTATTCTGCATATCGTCCATGGATAACAATAGATAAATTAAGGGAAAGAGAAAATTTTACATATATTGACAGAGTTTTGGTTTTGACTTTTAATGAAGGTGAAAACGTAGTTGAAATAAAAGGTAGAAGTATTGATACAGAAGAATATATAAGTTTTTATGCAAAAAAAATTATTCTTGCTGCAGGTGCTATTGAAACTGCAAGAATAGTAATGCGTTCAGCAGAAAACAAAGAAAAGAAAGTTCCGATACTCTGTAATCCTTATACATATTTGCCATGCGTAAATACCGGAATGTTAGGGAAGCCTCTTGACAGATTCAAAACAAGTATGGCGCAGGCTGTAATGTTTTATGATAAAACAGGAGAACACGAAAATATTGTTTCGGTTGCTCTTTATACATACAGGTCTCTTCTGTTATATAAACTTATAAAAGAAACTCCGCTTAATTTTGGAGATGGTAGAATATTTATGCAGTATCTTCAATCTGCATTTGTAATTGCAGGTATTCATCATCCTGATGAATATAGTAAGGATAAATACCTTGAGCTTGCTGCAGCCGATACTTTTCCCGGAGATAAAATTAAAGCATTTTACTCATTGGATGAAAATGCAAAAAAGATTATATCATTTAATGAAAAAAAAGTAAAAAAAGGATTAAGGACAGTTGGTTGTATTCCAATAAAAAGTATAAATCCCGGATTTGGTTCCAGCATACATTATGCCGGTACGATACCCTATAATAATAATAATTATTTATTTTCGTTAAATGCAAACGGAAACATAGCCGGAACAGAAAATGTTTATGTTGCAGATGGTTCAGGATTTAATTATCTGCCTGCTAAGGGTATTACCTTTACATTGATGGCAAATGCTCATGTTGTGGCAATGAATTCCATGAAAAATTAATTTAACAGAATGCATAAAAAGGTAATTATTACGGGAGCAGGAGGATTTATTGGTGCTTATTTAGTTAATTATTTTCATGTCAGAAGTTATGAGGTTCTTGCATTGTGTCATCAGATACCTGTTGATATTATTCCTGGAGTAAGATATCGTAAATATAATTTAGGAAGCTATATTTATCAAAAAGATTTTGAAAATGCAGATTATGTAATTCATTGTGCTTTTGTTAAATATTCAAAGAAGCAAAAGGATGCAAATGAATTAAATATTCAGGGTACCAAAGACCTGTATTTTACAAGTTGGAAACATAATGTTAAAAAATTTGTTTTTTTGTCAAGTCTTTCAGCTCATGAAAAGGCAAGTTCAAATTACGGTAAATCTAAATTCGAAACGGAAAAAATAATAAATAAAGATAGGGATGCAATATTGTGTCCTGGGCTGGTAATTGGAGATGGTGGTTTATACAAAAGCATAGAAAAAATTCTTTCAACAAAAAAAAATATTCCATTAATTGATGGTGGAAAGCAATTGTTGTATACAATTCTTATTGAGGAGCTTGCTGAAATAATTGAAAAGGTATGTCTTGAGAATATATCGGGGAAATATATTGTTGCTGATAAAAAGCCTATTATGATGAAAGATTTATATAATTCCATTGCTGCTCATCTTGAAAACAAACCTAGGTTTATTAATGTCCCTTTCTTTCTTGCATATATAGGTTTAAGTATAGTAGAAATGCTTAATTTATCTCTTCCAATAACCAGGGAAAACTTGTTGGGTCTAAAGCAGCTTAAAGCATATGATGATGAAAATTTATATATCCGATTATAAATTTTCAATATTTCATTTATCGAAAATTTATTAACTTCATTATTTAAAATTTTCTATCATATTCTATAATAATAGGGAAAATAATTTTATAAAGAAAGAATTTTAATATTTAATAAAATTCGAGTAGGTTTGCATAAATTTTAAGTTAAATAAGTTGAAAAGTAGTAGAAGTAATTTATTAAAAAATGGTCATCAGCTTCCTGTAATGGAAAAATTTTATTCGTTGCAAGGTGAAGGTTATAATACAGGAACAGCGGCATATTTTATAAGAATTGGTGGCTGTGATGTGAGTTGTAATTGGTGTGATGTTAAAGAATCATGGAATGAAGCCATGCATCCGCTTATATTCACGGATGATATTATATCAGATATCATTGAAAAGAAAGTAAATAATGTCGTTATTACTGGAGGGGAACCTCTAAGGTTTAATCTTGATTATTTTAGTTCTGAATTAAGAAAAAATAACATCAGATCTTTTCTTGAAACTTCTGGTACAGCTCATTTCTCAGGTAAATGGGACTGGATCTGTTTATCTCCCAAAAAAAACTTTCCACCCAAAGATATATATTTTGAATTTGCTGATGAGCTTAAGGTAATAATTCAGGATGAAAGTGATTTTGAATGGGCTGAAAATAACAGACAAAAACTTAAAAAAGAATGTCATTTATATCTTCAACCTGAATGGAGTGTCTATAATAAAATTATTGATATAATAATCGAATACATAAAATTAAATCCTTGCTGGAGATTATCTCTTCAAGTTCATAGATTTCTGAAAATTCCTTAAATAAATATATGAGAACATATTTTAAATTGCTGATCCTTTTATGTTTTATGTCATTAGGAACTATAGCGCAAAATTATAATAAGCTTTCTACAAAATCAGAAAAAGCTAAGAAACTATATTTTGAGGCAAGTCAATATTTTGATAAAAGGAATAATGCAGAATGTATAGAATATTTAAATAAAGCTATTAAAGCAGATCCTGATTTCATTGAGGCATATATGTTAATGGGAGATGCCTTTATTGACTCAAGAAACATAAATAAAGGAATTGAAGCTTATCAGAATGCTATTAGAATAAGTCCTGATTTTTTCCCTCCGATCTATTTAAATCTTGGAAATATACAATTTTTTCAGGGAAATTATGAGGATGCTTATAACTACTATAAAAAATTTCTTTCATATGAGAGACAAAATGTCTCTTCTGTTAAGAAAGCAATAAGAAATATGGATAATTGTGAATTTGCAATGTGGGCGATAAAACATCCTGTTCCTTTTAATCCCGTAAATCTCGGCGACAGCATAAATACAAAGTATGATGAATATTTACCTGCTCTGACTGCAGATGGCAAAACTCTTATTATTACTCGAAGAGAACCCAAAGATCCCAAATTTGAAAACAATGTTAGTCGTTGGAGTGAAGATTTTTTTATCAGTCATCTGGTAAATGGTTCATGGACAAAAACAGTTAATCTCGGTCCACCGATAAATACAGAATATAATGAAGGTGCACAGTGTATTTCTCCGGATGGACAATATCTCTTTTATACTGGATGTGACAGGCCTGAAGGATATGGTAGTTGCGATATATATTATTCAAGAAGAATAGGAAAAAACTGGTCCAAACCGATAAATATGGGTCGGAATTTTAATTCGCCAAATTGGGATTCTCAACCTTCAATATCTTCAGATGGTAAAACAATATATTTTGTAAGTTCCAGAAGCGGTGGTAAGGGAGGAATGGATATCTGGACGAGTACACTTCAGGACGATGGTAGTTGGGGAATACCTGAAAATCTTGGAGATGTTATCAATACTGATAAAGATGAAATGTCACCATATATTCATCCTGATAATCAGACATTATATTTTTGTTCTAAAGGACATAAAGGTATGGGAGGATTTGATCTTTTTTATACAAGAAGAGATGAAAACGGTAAATGGGGTGTCCCTGTAAATCTCGGGTATCCAATAAATACGAATAATGATGAATCAAGTCTTATTGTATCAGCAGATGGTAAAACTGCATATTTTGCATCAGATAAATTGAAAGGTAAAGGAAGGATTGATATTTATTCTTTTGACCTATATGAAGAAGCAAGACCTCAGAGCCTTACGTATATGAATGGTATTGTATTTGATAAGTATTCCGGAAAAAGGCTTGAAGCTCATTTTGAACTTATTGATTTAAAGATAGGAAAAACTGTTATAGAATCTTCTTCTAATCCAGGTGATGGAAGCTTTCTTGTTTGTTTGCCAGCGAATAAAAATTATGCTCTGAATGTATCAAAAGATGGGTATTTGTTTTATTCTGAAAATTTTTCCTTAAAGGGTATAAAAGATATAAAAGAACCATACAAAAAAGATATTGCTCTTCAACCTATTGTTGTTGGTAGTACGGTGATTCTGAAAAATATCTTTTTTGAAACAGCTTCATATCAGTTAAAAGATGAATCCATAACCGAACTTGAAAAGTTGGTGGATTTTATGACAAAAAATTCTAAATTGAAAATTGAAATCAGTGGTCATACTGATAATGTGGGAGATGATAAATCTAATCAATTGTTATCTGAAAACAGAGCAAAAGCAGTCGTAGATTTTCTTATTAGTAAAAATATTTCTTCAAATAGGTTAAGTCCGAAAGGTTACGGAAAAACTAAACCAGTTGATACAAATGATACTTCGGATGGTAGAGCAAACAACAGAAGAACTGAATTTAAGATCATTGAAAATTAATAATATTACATTTCTATTGTCTGTATTTTATCTTAATTGGAAATAATTTATGCATGTAGAGTCCGAAAAAATTTCTAAATCCATAAATTTTTTCAAATACTACAGGTATTTTTTGATCTATCAATTTTGCATTAGGAAATCTCTCCTTTATATCGTTAATTTCACTATTGTTTAGATAATTGTAGTAAAGGTATTCAAGATCATCCAGCTTTAATAAACTTTTAAGTGAAGAAATTCTTGTATATTGAATAGATATAGTTTTGACTTTTTTTAGTTCTTTAAGCGGATCAAGACTTTTGACTGATGAAAACGAACAGTTAAGATTATTAAGATTATACAATGTTTTTATTGGTTCAAGACTATTAATAGGATTGAATGAACAATCAAGATGTTCGAGATTGATAAAATTTTCAATTGAGTCAAGACTTTTTATCTTATTATATGAGCATTCCAGACTTTTTATCTGTTTTAAATCAGAAAGATGACTAAGTTGACGTACTTTATTTAATGAAAAATTTAGTACCTTGAGATTGATAAGATTTTTAATTGGTCTTAGACTGAATATTCTATTATTTGATACATTTAATTCACGAAGATTAACCAGCTTAGATATTGGTTCTATATTAGATATCTTGCAATCTGTTATTGTAAATATTTTTAGATTAGTAAGTTTTTCTACGAAATCTAAATTTGTAATATTTGTCTTCATATTAGAACTTATTAAAAGTTCTTCCAGTTGAGTCAATTTAGTAAGAACAACTAATTTTTCGTTTATAAAATTAAGCAAATTGCCCTTACATTGAAATATTCTTAGCTTTTTTAAGTTTTCTATTCCTTTTAGATTAAATATGATTACGTCAGTCAGATATAGCTTTTCAAGATTCTCAAGTTTTTCTATATGTTCGAGTGAATTAAAAAGCCAATTGCCTGATATTATTAAAGTTTTTAATTTAGTTAATTTTTCGATCCCTTTTAATGAACTCTCTTTCCTTGTGATAGTAGTACATGAAAGATAAAGAGATTCATATTCCCACATTTTTCTAATTTGTTCATCTGAAGGATCATCCTCAATAGTAGGATGTAATGGCTCTAAAATATTTTTATATAATGAAATCTTTAAATTTATATTATCAATACTTTTCCACCATCTTCTTTCAGATGTGTTTTCATGTAAATTATCTTCCATTATTTTTTCTGCTGTTACATTAAGCTCATCAGAATTATAAGATGGATTAATTTTGATAATAATATTTTGTTTTGCAATATTAAATTCATCTGCAAATTGTTCAGCAAAATTTCTGGAGTCTCTTGTCAAAATGATATTGCCCTTAACGTTAAAATCTTCATTTGCCCAGTTGTATGATCCTGAAATAACTGTATTTAAGTCGATTATGCAAAACGGATTCTGTATAATTTTATCTTTAAATTCTTCTTTAATATAGTAAAATTTACAACCTTTTTTCTCAAGTTCAATATTTAAAAGTTCATTTAATGAATCATGTGAAGTTAATATTTCAATACTTGTACCTGAAGAAGCTTTCCTGATTAAAACATTATAAATTCTATTACTTGTTATTTTTTCAGATGCAAACCATATAGAATATTTTGCTTTTTCCAGTTCAGAAATAATCTGCTGTTCAATATTATTAAAATATACCTGTGGTTCCATAATAGATTTTATAATGATATAATATTAAAACTTATCTCTCAGTATATCACTGAGAGATAAGTTAATGTTTATTATTGTTTATTTTTTAATTTAGCAATAATAGCATCGGTCATTTGATATGTTGTAGCAGCTCCTTGTTCAATTGCTTTTGTTGAACCGGGAAGTTTCATCATATCATAAGTTTTTACATTACCTTCTTCAATTATTTCAGCTATAGCATTTTTGATTTTTGCAGCTTTTTCATGTTCTCCGATATGATCAAGCATCATACATGCAGAAAGTATCATCGCACATGGGTTAACAATTGAAGGGTTCAATTCAGCATATTTCGGTGCAGAACCATGTGTTGGTTCAAATACTGCAACTTCACGACCAATATTTGCACTACATGCAAATCCCAGTCCACCTACAAGTCCTGCAAAACCGTCAGAAACAATATCTCCAAACATATTACCGCTAACAATTACCCCGTAGTTTTCAGGGTTTTTTGTTAACCACATCATCTGAGCATCTATATTGGTATCATATACTGCTATTTCAGGGTATTCATTTTTCTGCATATCCTGGGCAATTTTAAGCATCATTCCTGATGTTTCCCTGATGACATTTGGTTTTTCACAAACCGTAACTGATTTATATTTGTTGTTTCGGGCATATTCAAAAGCAGCTTTTACAATTCTCGTGGTTGCTCCTTTTGAAAATATACGAAGTGAAATAGCTAATTCTTCTTTAGGAATATGAGAGAAATTTTTCATTTTTGGATGGGTGTTTAATGCATCGTAAACATTCTGTGGAGGATTTGTCCATTCAACACCACAATACAATCCTTCTGTATTTTGTCTGAAAATTACAACATCTACTTCAGGTTCTTCAATAACATTATTTTTTCCTCTTCTGATAAAGTTGAGCGGATTTCCTTTGAATGTTTTACAAGGTCTTAAACATATATCAAGGTCAAATAATTGTCTCATGGTAACAATTGGACTATAATATGTCAATCCCTTACCTTGCAACTCAGGAGCTAGTTCAGATGCAGCCTTATCTTTAGGTTTGGATGTAATTGCTCCGAACAATGCAATTTTGTGTTTTTCTAGCAGTTTTATTGTTCTGTCAGGAAGAGCATTACCTTCTTTGCACCAAAATTCCCATCCAATATCTCCGTTTATATAGTCTGCTTCAAAACCCACAGTATCGAGAACTCTAAGAGTTTCTTTAAGTACAACTTTCCCTATACCATCTCCTGGCATTGTTACTATTGTTCTTTTTCCCATATATTTAAATATTTATTTTGTGATTTTAAAATTTTGGTCAAACATACATATTTTTTGTCAAATAATAATAAATATTAAGATTTAAGTTAAAATAAAAAACTTAATTTGCAAGATAAAATGAATCTAAATGTCTAAGATATTGAGTGTTTTGTTTATAAATGAATTTTAATACATAATGCAATATAATAAATTTTAATAATGAGTAAAATCTTCTGTAAAATAATGTATATAGAAATATTGAATTGAAAAAGATACCTTATTTTAATTAATAATTATATTGCCTATTCTGGCATATAGAATGCACTATATGAATATCGTTCCCATTTTTCCAAAACAGCTTTCATATCATTAGGTAAATCAGATTCAAAGAAGACCGGTTTTTTATTTATAGGATGAATAAATCCGAGGGATTTTGCATGTAGTGCTTGTCTGGGTAACAGTGAAAAACAATTTTCAATAAATTGTTTATATTTGCCTGAATTAGTGCCTTTTAATATGATGTCGCCACCATATGTTTCATCATTAAACAGTGGATGTCCAATATATTTAAAATGTGCTCTTATCTGATGAGTTCTTCCTGTTTCAAGCCTACATTCAATCAGAGTAACAAAATTGAATCTTTTGATAACTTTGTAATGTGTAATTGCATGTTTGCCATGAGTTCCATCCGTAAAAACTGCCATTATTTTGCGGTCTTTCAGATTTCTTCCAATATTACCGGTTATTGTACCTTCATCGTCTTTTAAGCTACCCCATACAATAGCAATGTATTTCCTTTCAATAGTGTGTTCGAAAAATTGTTTAGCTAAAATTGTCTGTGAAATTTCATTTTTTGCTATTACAAGTAATCCACTTGTGTTTTTATCAATCCTGTGAACTAGTCCGGGAAAAGATGGTATCCCATCATTATTTGAGCTTTTTTGGAAATGATAAAGAAGAGCATTTGCCAGAGTTCCTCTATAATTTCCATATGCTGGATGAACTACCATACCAGCGGGTTTATTTATTATTATTAAATCATGGTCTTCATACACTATATTTAAAGAAATATTTTCAGGTATTAGTTCAACCTCTCGCGGAGGATGACTCATAACTATTGCTATTTTATCAAATGGTTTTACTCTGTAATTTGATTTAACAGCTTTATCATTAACTAATATACATCCGTTTTCGGCTGCATTTTGAATTTTATTTCTAGAAGTGTTTTCGATTCTGCTTAATAGAAATTTATCTATTCTTAGTAAACCCTGTCCTTTGTCAACTTCAAACCGGAAGTGTTCATAAAGATCCTGTTCATCTTCAGCAATATCCGAATCTATATTTAAAACATCCTCGTTTTCGGTCATATCTCCTCTATATCTTTTTTTTAATGATTAATAATAATTTTTGATGTGAATGTATTTTTAGATCCGGATTCTGTAATTCTGATTATATATAGTCCGTTAACGAGTCTTTTTAAATCAATTAATTTGTCACTGCTGTTAACTTTTTGTCTGATTATTTCTTTGTCGCAAATATCATAAATAGAAATATCAAAGGTTTTTTCAGACATGTTTTGAATTCTGATATAATCGTTTGCCGGATTTGGAAATATTTTGAATGCCTGTATTGAGGTTTCTGATGAATTAATTCCAATAGAAGTTACTTTCCCAAAAACCGGTCTTATCATTAAAGAACCTGAGAATTTGGTGTTTTCCCATTGTCCAACACTATTGTAGAATATTTTATCTGATGAATTGTTGCGAAGATCAAAACCTATGTTTAACATATTGGCACTGTTTTGTTTAAAACCTACGTAAAAAATACCTTTAGGAATGAATAAGGGTTTATCCAGAATAAACTGATGGTACATATAGAGACTGTCTTCAATTTTTGGCTTTGTTATGACTTTTTGATAAATAACTATTTCAGGAGAAAGACTACTCCATACTTTAAGAGTGAAATCAGTTATTTTATTATCATCACCTTTAATATAATTGAAATACATCTGAACAGCTTTCAGTGTATCATCCATAGTTGTTGTAAATTTATAAGCTACAGAACCTTCTGCGTTTTCAATTCCATAACCGGCCATAGGTACACCATTATCATATGCATAGTAATTAGAAAAGTTTTGTGTAAACGATACAGTATCATTAGATTTTATAATATCAGGGCTAAATACATCTATAATATCGGTAATTTTAAATAATGCTTTATCGGTTGCTTCTGAATTAAAAGTATATTTGAAAGGAACTGGATAAGTACTATTTGTCATAAATGGGCTTAATATGATCGCACCTCCATTATTTGTATAAGGATGTGGATTTGAAGACAATTCTTCTATAATGTAGAAACCATTATTAATAGCATGATCCTGATTGGTATTATTTTTAAAAGGTGCAAAAGTAAATGAATTCATTAATCCGTTAGTATCCTGAAGGTAGTGTTTCCATGGCATTGCAATGTAGTTTTTTAAGAGTGACTGAGGCCGTTCAGTAAATGCTACATCCTTGTAAATAGTATCTCTTAAAGATCTGTTATTTGAAAGATAAACATAATCTAAGTTCCAGAAATCAACATTACTATTCCATGTAGGTTCAGAGGTGCCTGCTAAACTAACATAATTTTTAAATCTGAAGCGGAAGCCTTTCTGAAAAAACATATTGTCTTTAATTTGAATCATAATTAATTTAAAATCTGTATTGTATAAGGCCTTAAATGTATTATAATCCATACCGGGAGTACTCCATATCCATTTCCATGTTGAATCAATCGGAGAATAAAACTCAAGAACTAATGAATCATGAGATTCAGGTGCATTACCCAATCCCTGTGGTTGATATAAAAAACTCAGGAATAATGAATCTTGTGGAGTTAAAATCTTAATAGCGGAATCATTTATATCATATAAGCTGTCTAATTTAAATGGAAGTGAAGTCAGATAATCGGCAATGGGTAAACTGGAACTTAATATTGAATCAGGATATAATTCCCCTTTTTCATTTAGCGCATCAAAAGTTGCAACACCAACTGAAAAAGGATTGATAGGAATACAGTTATTTATATAAACAAATTGATCTGCCCATTTGTTTTGATCCGGATAAATATTGTTATATGAAAAATCATCAATAAACGGAATTTTAACATAATTGACTTTTGAATTTAAAGTATCCAGTTTTTTTAACTGTTTGCTTTTTAATTTAATCAGTTCAGGATTGTTTTGAAGTCCTATTAGTTTTTCCTGAGAAAAAATAGAGATGCAGATTGATGTTGTTAAAATTATTGTGATGATTAGTGACTTTATCATTATCTGACTATATTATGAATTTATTCTTTTTCAGTTGTTTGGGAATTATCGGTTTCGTTTTCTTCTGGGCTTACATTATCAGATCCTTTCCCGATTACCAGATCAATAGTAGATCCGATTTTTACTTTTGCTCCTTCAGCAAGTGTTCTGTTTTTATATAAAACTTTTAGTACGGTTCTCCCAACATCGGGTACGTATGAAATATTACCAATCTTCAAACCATACATTTCTAGCAAAGAAACTGCTTGTCTTTGTGTGAGATCAATAAGATTGGGAACATTAATTTGTTCAGGCATAGAAGCAACTACAGTAAGATAAACTGTTCTGCCATGTTTTACAAGAGTAGATGGTAATGGATCCTGCAAAATAATGGTGCCTTTTGGTTTTCTGATATCAAAAACAGAATCAACAACAAGACATTTTACGTGATTTTCTGATGCAAGAACTTCGGCTTTTTCTGCATCTAATCCATTGAAATCCGGAACTGTATATGTCTCTCCATGTCTTGTATAATAATCAAGTGAAAAAAGTAATATCCATAAAAAAACTATTACACTTATAAATGCGAAAAATATATGCCTGACGTATTTATTCGAGGTTATCTTTTTAAATATTATATTATTCTTTTCCTTCATATTCATTTGAAAACGAAAAAATGTACATTTTACTATCTATATGCAGATAAAATCTATAATGTTCTGCAAACCTACATAAAATTTAATAAATAATGTGTAATAAATGGCTATTTAATAGATTTTATAATTAATGATATACTAACTGATTAGAAAATAATTCAAGACTTGACATCAACATTGTTTTGTGAAATTACCTTATTTTTATATAGAATTTCAGGTTTGCAAAAAGCTAATAAAATCATAAGTATTAGAACTCCATATGTAAGCGTTTTGTAATGATTATAATATTTGATAAATTCACCTAAGATAAAATGACTGTTTGTTAAGAAGTAAATGATACATAATGTTATAATTATACTTATCTTTTTTGTTTTGAAATTTTTAATAATATTATAATTTTCTTTGGTGAAAAATAAGTATACTAAATAAAATATTAAATAAGTAGTTGCGGGAAATATGAAGAAAAAGGCATAATGTTGTTGATGTGGAAATATAAGTGGTATAATCAGTGAAATATAACTTATTTCATATAATTTCTGAATTTTTATTGTTGTGTTTTTGAAAGGTATTGTTCTTAAAAAGTATAGCGTAAACAAAATTAAGATTCCTCTGATAATATTAATAATTATATTCAAATTTTCGATAGAAATATCTGCAATGTTTCTTTTTAATGTTAAAGCATATGGATCATTGCTACAGTTTTTTACTAATAATGTTGCTAATAGAGTAGTTAAAGAATGAAAGCTTCTTTCACTTGTATCAAGAATATGTTCAGTATTCATAGGATTTAATAAATGCCATCTTTCTATAATTAGAGATTTATTATAATCAAACCCTATAAATAATGCCGGTAATGTAAGAAATGCTATAATGAAAACAATAATATAAAATGCAGATTTCCACTCATTCCTATATATCAAATATGGGATGATAATTATTGGCAAGAGCTTGATATTTATTCCGAGAGCTATAAGAAGACAGCCTGTGATTATTTTTTTATTGTTAATTAAAAATAATCCTTCAAGTGTTAAATATAATATAAAAATAGTTACTTGAGATAGATGAAAATTAACATGTAATAAGTTGAAAATAAATATAAAAGATAATATTGTGAAGATGGTTTTATTTTTTTTATTCAAATTTGATATAGGAAGCCAGTTTATTAAGATTATCCAAATGCGGTAAACAAAAAATACATTCAGTATTAACCAGAATACTTTTGTAATATACAATGGAATAAAAGTAAATGGTATTAGTATTAATGCAAAAATAATATCATAATAGTAATGATAATAGTAATTATATTGTACTTTATATATGTTCTTACCTGCTAATAAGTCTCTTGAAGCAGAAATAAAAATGTTAAAGTCGCCTTTCCCCTGAGCTTCAAACAAAATTATGGATAAAATTATAAATCCACCTAAGTAATATAACCATTTATTTAGTATAAATTCTTTCATAATTGAAAAATTTCAGTTATTAATATGTGGTGCAAATATACACAGATTTTAATATTTTAATTATTAATGCTTGGAAATATATAATGTTTCTGAAGATAAATAGTTGATAATTTATTATTTGGAATTATAGATTTAATTATGTTTAAGATTATTAAAATTTAATTTGTGGATAAAAATATGACTATATATTTTGAATATTTATATAAAATTAAAAAGGTATTAATTTGGAGTAGTAGATGATGAACTTTATATTTGTGCATAAATAATAGAGTATCTAACGTGACTTATAAAAAAAGTCCTGTAAATTTTCTTAGTTAAGAACTTACAGGACTTTAGGGTGGAGTGAGGGATTCGAACCCTCGGCCTGCGGAACCACAATCCGACGCTCTAACCTGCTGAGCTAAATCCACCGTGTTAACTTTTTGCAAAAATACAAAAAAAATTAAATATGAAAACTAAATATGAAAAAAATCTTTATTTATTGGTAATTGATAGATTTTCTTTGTGTTTAGTTAAGGAATAGATTTGTTCTGAATAATGTGAAAGAAACATTATGATATTGAATGTCTATTGGTTAGTATGTAATATTAACTATTTCTATTTACTGTAAAGTAAATTAATTGTTCCAAAGAGTTTTTATAAACAGAAGGTGGAAAGTCATTTATTAATTCTAATGCTTTATTTTGATATTTTAGCATTTTATTTTTGGTGTATTCAATTCCTCCGCTCGACTTAACAAGCTCTATTACTTTAGATATTTTATCATTATCTGTATTATGGTTTTTAATAATATTAATGATTTCTTTTTTCTGTGTATATCCTGAATTTTTCAATAAGTATATAAGAGGGAGAGTCATTTTTTGTTCTTTTATATCTATTCTTCTGGGTTTTCCCAACAATGTATCCTCCTCTTCATAATCAAACAGATCGTCTTTTATCTGGAAGGCAATCCCGATGTATTCTCCAATAAGTTGCATTTTATTAATGATTTCTTCAGATGAATTTACTGACATCGCAGCTCCTGCGCAACAAGTTGAAATTAAGGATGCCGTTTTTTTTCTAATAATTTCAAAATATATATCTTCTTCAATATCGAGCTTTCTGGCTTTCTGAATTTGAAGTATTTCTGCTTCACTCATTGATTTTACAGTATTTGAAATGAGCTTTAATGTTTTAAAATCATCATTGTTAAGTGAAATAAGAAGCCCTTTTGATAAAAGATAATCGCCTACAAGTACAGCTACTTTGTTTTTCCATAGTGCATTAATGGAGAAAAAACCTCTTCTCTTATATGAATCATCAACTACATCATCATGAATAAGAGTTGCTGTGTGAAGAAGCTCGACCATAGTTGCAAAACGATAAGTGCTTTCATTGATTTTGCCACAAATATTAGCTGATAAAAGTATAAATATTGGTCTCATCTGTTTGCCTTTGGATTTTATAAGATACATTGAAATCTTATCCAGAAGCATAACAGAACTTTTCAACGAAGCCTTAAATTTAGAATTAAAAATGTCTATTTCATCATTTATTGGCTTTTTAATTTCATTTAGTGATATCGAGTTTCCCATTGCTTGTTGTAAAGTAAATTTAATTCACAAATATTTGTCGAAAGAAATGCAATAATACAAAAAATTATAATAAACATTATTTGATAGAAAGAGAAAATATTTGGTTTATATCAATATATTATTCTATAATATTATGTGAAAGAAAAATTAAGAAAAAACGTTCTTATAAATATGCCGAAATATTAATAAATATTTTCTTAATAAATTTTTACATAATGATATAAATCTATATATTTGCATGTTGTTATAAACTAACAATTAAGACAAAAATGTTAAAATTATTTTTTCTTCTAATAATAAATATAATCTTTTCAGTTAATTCTTTTTCACAAAATAAAGGAACTTTTACTGATCCCCGTGATAAAAAACTATATAAAACGATTACTATCGGTAAACAAACATGGATGGCACAAAACTTAAATTATACTACTGCAAGTGATTCCTGGTGTTATGAAAATGACCCTAAAAATTGCAATGTTTACGGACGGCTTTATAATTGGTATATAATTATGCAAGGAGCAAAAAGTAACAATACTATTCCTGGCAAAGTTAGGGGAATTTGTCCTGTGGGATGGCATATTCCAAGCGATGCAGAATGGGATATTTTAGCACATTATTTAGGAGAAAAAGAGATTGCCGGAAGTAAAATGAAAGAACCTGGCATAAAATGGTGGACAAATCCGAATGTGGGAGCAACAAACATTAGTGGATTTAGTGGACTTCCCGGAGGAGGTCGGTATGTTGATGGTAGTTTTATATATATTGGTACAAACGCTACCTTTTGGAGCAGTACAGAGAAAGATGCTGCAAAAGCATATTACAGATATCTTTACCATAGTAGTACTGAACTAAAAAGATATTATAGCAAAAAATCAATCGGTTTTTCGGTCAGGTGTATAAAAGGCTGACACTGATTTTTAATCTTATACAATAATAGAGCGTAATAACATTTTTAATATAATTACGTTTTTATAAAAGGTTTGAATATTCAATAAATAGCATTAATCATTCTCCAACGGTTTATTTAGTCTATATATTTAAAAAACAAAAAGTAGATTTGGAAATATTTCTACCTTTGCAAAAATTTTGAATTTGCCTAAGAATGGGAAGAATACTTGCAATAGATTATGGAAGAAAAAGATCCGGCATTGCTATTACTGATTCATGCAGGATTATTGCAAATCCTCTGGAATGTGTCAGAACACATGATATAATGGATTTTCTTCAAGTTTATATAGACAAAGAAAATGTTGATTGTTTTGTAGTAGGTGAAGCCAGACAGATGAATAATGAAGCTTCAGAATCATCTGAATATATTGAACCTTTTGTGAAAAATTTGCGCAGGGTTTTCCCTGATATCCCTATAGAGAGAATTGATGAGAGATTTACTTCTAAGATAGCAACCAGGACTATATTAGATATGGGAACCAAAAAGAAACAACGACAGGATAAAGGGTTAGTAGATTTAGTAAGTGCTACATTGATACTTCAATCTTACCTGGAAAAAATTAATAACATGTAATAAAAATATTAAAATATGGTGTTACCAATAATTGCATACGGAGATCCAATATTAAAGAAACGGGCTTTAGAAATAGAAAAAAACTATCCTGACTTGCAGAAGTTGATAGCTGATATGTTTGAAACACTTGAAAATGCTATTGGTGTAGGTTTGGCTGCTCCTCAGATAGGTTTGCCAATAAGATTATTTGTAGTAGATGCTTCTCCTTTTGAAGATGAAGAACCGGAATTAAAAAATTTTAAAAAAGTATTTATAAATGCTGAAATTATTGAAGAAAACGGTAAAGAATGGCTATTTAATGAAGGTTGTCTGAGTTTTCCCGGAATTAGAGAGGATGTTTATAGAAAACCGGAGATAACAATTAGGTATTTTGATGAAAATTTTGTTGAGCATGTTGATAAAATAAAAGGTTATGCGGCAAGAGTTATTCAGCATGAAAATGATCATATAAATGGTGTGGTTTTTATTGATAAAATCAATTCTCTTAAAAAGCAACTTATCAGGCGAAGACTCAATAATATACTAGCCGGAAATGTTGATGTAAAATATAAAACTAAGTTTGTGCTTTCGAAAAGGAAAATATAATATATTAGTATATAATTAAATTTATTTTGGATATGAAAAATAATTTTTTTGTTTTTGTTTTAGTTTTAGCTGTAGCTTTTGCAGGTTGCAGTCGTGCGAAGAAAAAAATGTTGAATCAGATTAATAAAATTGAAAAAGACGTTTTTGCTGATTCTACTAATGCCTTAAATCTTGATAAAGCAAACTTATTAATTAAGAGTTATACGGAATTTGCTGATAAATTTCCATCAGAAGCAAATGCTCCGGATATGCTTTTTAAAGCATCAGAAGTAGCAATGAATTCAGGACAGGGTGATTTGTCTGTCAGTATTATTGAAAAATTAGAAAAAAAATATCCTGAAAATCCTAAAGTTGCAACCGCTATGTTTTTGAAAGGTTATGTTTATGAAAATATCCTTAAAGATACAAAAAAAGCGAGGTTAGCTTATACTGAATTTATACATAAATATCCGAATCATCAACTTGTTAATGATGCAAAAGCATGTATTAACAATTTGGGCAAAAGTGATGAGGAAATAATAAAAGAATTCGAAGCTAAAATTGATAATAAATTATAATTTAAAGTTAGCTGTATTACTTTATAATATCTTTTTATAAGCAAATTAATGGAATATCCCAAAATAAGTATTATTACTCCATCTTATAATCAGGGGAAGTTCCTTGAAGAAACAATCAATTCTATACTTTCTCAGAATTACCCTCAATTGGAATATATTATAATTGATGGCGGAAGTTCTGATAATTCTGTTGATATAATAAAGAAATATGAAAAGTATCTTACCTATTGGGTAAGCGAAAAAGATAACGGCCAAAGTCATGCTATAAATAAAGGACTTATAAAAGCTACGGGAGAAGTTTTCAACTGGATAAATTCTGATGATTTTCTTGAAAAAGATTCACTTAAAACTATTGGTGAATATTTTGCCTGTAATAAAGAAATAAATTTATTGTGTGGTTTTACCCGAATATTTGATAATGAAACCAATAGTACAATCCAATATTACAGGATGGGAATAAAAAATACTCCTGAAGAAACAATAGTAAAGCCATATATGAATCAAATGGGTTCTTTTTTTCGTATGAATGTTATTAAAGAAATGGGCTTGCTTAATGAAGGATTACATTTTGTAATGGACCTCGAACTTTGGTTGAAATACATTTTCAGATACGGTTTTGAAGGAATTGTTTTTACTGATAAATTTTTGGCACAGTTCAGGTCACATGGAAATTGCAAATCTATAAATAACTCTGAAGAAATGTTAAACGAAAGGGCTATGCTGTTTTATCATATTGCAAAGCAAATCGGAACCCCTGATTATATAGTAAAAGAATTGAGAAAGGATATTAATGGTGATAACTATTACAATTCAGATGATTGGTTTTTAGAAAATAATATAGCAACGAATAAAATATCTGCTTATTTTTGTAATAATTATGTTCAGCATTTTTATGAAAATAGACAATATAATGAAGCAAAAGAGGCTTTTTCTTATTGTATGGAAAATTTAAATATTAA
>JAUZOY010000180.1 GCA_030706235.1 Bacteroidota bacterium
AAACCCAATAAATCCGGATAACGCTCGGATCCTCCGTATTACCGCGGCTGCTGGCACGGAGTTAGCCGATCCTTATTCTTACCGTACAATCAACCCTATACACGTATAGGGGTTTTTTCCGGCATAAAAGCAGTTTACAACCCATAAGGCCGTCTTCCTGCACGCGGCATGGCTGGTTCAGGCTCTCGCCCATTGACCAATATTCCTTACTGCTGCCTCCCGTAGGAGTCTGGTCCGTGTCTCAGTACCAGTGTGGGGGATTTTCCTCTCAGAACCCCTAAACATCATCGTCTTGGTGAGCCTTTACCTCACCAACTAACTAATGTTACGCATGCTCATCCATAACCAATTAATCTTTAATATCTTTATGATGCCATTTTAATATCTTATGGGGTATTAATCCAGATTTCTCTGGGCTATCCCCCAGTTATGGGTAGATTGCATACGCGTTACGCACCCGTGCGCCACTCGTCATCAGTATTGCTACCATGTTACCGTTCGACTTGCATGTATTAAGCCTGCCGCTAGCGTTCATCCTGAGCCAGGATCAAACTCTTCATTGTAAATTTTATTCTTTATTTCTCTTTACAAATAAAATCCTGCTCAATCTAATTCTTTTTTACTCGATTCTCATCTTGCATTGCTTAAAAAAAACTCTTCAAAGAACTTTAATCTCTATCTCTCTTGTTTCACCCTATCTCTTATCGATTGGGAGTGCAAAGGTACACCTCATTTTTTAACTACCAAATCTTTTTTTACATTTTTTTTTAAAATATTTACATAATTGCTATGTATCAGACGTTTATTGGCAAAAAAAAAATTAACTTTTTTAATTCTTTTTTAAAAACTGCCCTATTTTAGGTACTTTTTTCACTATCTGACTATATAAATTTGCCAAAAAAACTCCAATTTTTGCCATTTTTTTCATAATTCTGATTTAGAGTAAAATTTTCAAAAACATAAGTGATAATATAGTGAAATACAATTATATAGCTGAATCTTATACTAAAATCAGAACTAAAATATAATTTTTGACTTTTATAATCTGAAAAGGTAAAAATAAAATTACTTAGAACATTTAATCATTAGTCCGGTGCCTCGAAAGGGAAATTTGTTAGTTTCCGTTCAGTCTGCGGAGTAATTCTTCGAGAGTAACTTCATCCTTAATCTTTACTTCTCGGGTTTTATTACCTTCAAACGGTCCAACTATACCTGCTGCCTCAAGCTGATCTACAATTCTTCCGGCACGATTATAACCAAGTTTGAGTTTTCTCTGTATCATCGACGTAGAACCCTGTTGAGTTGCGACAACAATCCTTGCTGCATCATCAAACATCTTATCCTTATCACCTGCTTCGATTTTTGTAGTTTCAAGCTCATTTTCATCTATATATTCAGGCAATAAAAATGCCTCTGGATATCCTCTCTGACTGCCTATAAATTCAGTTATATTCTCAACTTCGGGAGTATCTACCAAAGGGCACTGTAATCTTATCAGGTCATTCCCGGTAGAGAAAAGCATATCACCACGACCTATCAACTGATCGGCACCACTTGCATCAAGAATTGTTCGTGAGTCAATCTTGGAAGTAACCCTGAAAGCAATTCTCGCAGGAAAGTTTGCTTTGATTGTACCTGTAATAATATTAACAGATGGTCTCTGTGTTGCAATGATAAGGTGAATACCAATTGCCCTTGCCAACTGAGCAAGTCGTGCTATTGGCAGTTCTACTTCTTTTCCTGCAGTCATTATAAGGTCTGCAAACTCATCAACGACAAGAACTATATAAGGCAGGAAATGATGTCCATCTTTAGGATTTAGTTTTCTTTTCAGAAATTTCGCGTTATATTCCTTAATATTTCTTAACTGTGCATCTTTTAGCAATTCATAACGATGATCCATTTCAATACACAATGAGTTAAGTGTATGAACAACCTTTTTTGTATCAGTAATAATTGCTTCTTCAGAGTTTGGAAGTTTTGCAAGGTAATGTCTTTCTATCTTTGAATATAAAGTAAGCTCAACTTTCTTTGGATCGACAAGTACGAACTTTACGTAAGCAGGATGCTTTTTATATAGAAGAGAAACCAGAACAGCATTAAGTCCGACAGATTTACCCTGACCGGTTGCTCCTGCCATCAATAAATGAGGCATTTTGGCAAGATCGGCAATGAATATCTCATTTGAAATAGTTTTCCCGAGTACAACCGGTAATTCGTATGTTGAGTTAAGGAACTTTTCTGATTCAAGCAATCCTTTCATAGGTACAATCTCAGGATTAGGCTTTGGTACTTCTATACCTATTGTTCCACGACCAGGCATAGGTGCAATTATTCTTATTCCCAGAGCTGAAAGGCTTAATGCAATATCATCTTCAAGATTTTTTATTTTAGTAATTCTGACTCCGGGAGCAGGTATAATTTCATATAAAGTAACAGTAGGACCCACAGTAGCTTTGATTTTATCAATACTGATACCATAATTACTGAAAGTTTTTACAATAGTATTTGAATACCCTTCTAACTCTTCATTTGTGATTGCAGATTTAAAAGTATCATAACTTTCCAGTAAATCTGATCCGGGAAGTTGATATGAAGATAATTCCAAAGTAGGATCAAATAAAGTATTTGGTAAATCCTGATTTAACATATGAGGTTCAAGCTCATCATTTGAGTCATCATCAATTTCAATTATTTCGCCCGAATCGTTATTGGTCAGTGCAGGAGCTTCTACTATTTCAAATTTAACTCCATCGCTTTCCTCTTTCTCAGGTTGTTTTATTTTATTTATTTTGATTTCAAAACCTTCATTTTCAATTTTCTCACTATCTTTTTCTTCAACAATTTCAATTACTGTATTTTTTACTATTTCAATATCTTTTTCAATAATTTCATTAGCATCTTCTTTCTTACTTTTCTTTTTTATCGGTTTATTTATCAAATCTGATGCAAGAACAAATCCATCATTATCAGTAGTTGCCTCTTCCTCTTCATTTTTCTCATCAATATCTTCAGCATCTGAAGTATTATTTTCCCCTACTCTATTAATCATTCTGTGAATTAATATATTATTAATAATCAGAAAACTAGAGAGAACAAATAAAAGTAGTATTCCCGTACCGATTTTACCCAGCATATTATTAAGAATATCACTTACCTTAAAGCCGAAAGCTCCTCCTAAGATAGTGAAGTCGTCATTATCTACAAAAAATATTGTTGAAAGATAACCAAGAGAAATAGAGATGAAAAACAGGAAAAAATATGAAATCCTTAAAATTTTACCGGATTGTCTGAATCTTACACCCATAAACAATCTTAATCCGGAAATAATAAAGAAGACTATAAAAAAATATGATGCTACTCCAAACAGATCCTTAATAAGCAATGAAGAAATTGATGATCCTATAATCCCCAGAATATTATTTGAATCAATTGCATCATCAGTTTTCCAAGTAAATAAATATGAAGTGAATGAAACGGCAATAAATACAGAAAATATAATCAGAAAGAGACCCAGTATTTTATGAAATCTGTCATCTCTTAAAAATTTGATAATATTAAAACTATTTACCGAAGATTCTTTTTTATTTTTAACTGGTTTACGAGTCTGTGCTTTTGAAGACTCTTTGGGTGTTATTTTCTTTATGCTTTTATCTTTTACAGCCATCTTACTGTTTAATTAAGTAGCAAAGGTATAAAAAAAATCAAAAATCAATTTTAATAGATAGCTTTAATTCAAATCGTGGTGCATTGGGATTATCGAGATATGATAACCTCCATAAACCATCGACTCTCAAAATTTTTAAAATATTCTCTATGCCTGTTCCGGCTTCCAAATATGGTTTTTTAAGTTCTGTCATATTATCCGGCAATGACCACTTTTCTTTATATTTTTCACTTAAATTTCCTACCAGACTTTTAATATAGCCCACTTCTCGCCACTTTAATTTTCTTAATAATGGTATTTTATTTAAGAATAAACCTTCGAAATGATGTGTATAATAGACACTTATCCATTGATTACTTACAAATTCATACAAATTCATCATATTAAATGCATATTCATTATAGGAATAAGTTTCGTTTCCTTCATGAATTTTTAGTAATGGATAAGGTATATTTCCAAATACCTTACCCGTTTCAATTACATATTTTGACCATCCTACAGATCCTACATTAAACCAATGTGATATTGTAAAAATTGCTTCATTATATCTGTAATCGCTATTTAAAAAATTTTTAATTCCGCAGTTATATTGCAATTCAAAAACAGGGTATTTTGTTCCCAGATTTACTCTTCTGAATCTGTCTTCCAGATATTTTTCTTTGAATGCTATTCTATTGTTCAAACCAAATTCAAATGTAGTAATTGAGTTTTTACTATTCTCCAGATTTGTTGATCCGACAGGATATATTATTCTATGTGTAAAACCAGGAGTTGTAGAAATTCCCGTAACCCATTCTCTGCTGTAATATGCCTTTAATTCTTTAACCATTGAAAGTTTATCAGAAGGATTTCTTCTAAAAAGAGAGGCAATAACATTATCTTCCCTGAAAAATAAATTATCAGAATTAAGTCCAAGCACTTCGGTATCATATTTATATGATACGCCAAAAGTTCTTCTTGGCTTTTTGGATATTACATACATCAAATTTCCACCATACTTAAATTTATTATCAACAGTACCATAAGCAAGATAAATCTCCGGTTTGAAACGTGTACTGAAATTGTTACTCGTTCTGATACCTAATCTGAATCTATGACCTTCAACCTTATTATAGCTGTATAAATTGAAATATGGTCCGAATTCAATATTACCTGATTCTTTATATCCTGTCAATACTAATCTTATAAAGTCAACATATGTACGATAAATCGGAAGTTTCTTTATTGTATCAATCATTTTATAAACAAACTTCTCATCTTTAAGCAAGCTATCATGCCTTGTTCTTGCCCAATATTTTTCATCCCGGTAGAAAGAACTATCCAATGATATTACAGGAGAACCGGTAGAATAAAATTTTTCTTCCCGTGGCTTATTAATTAAAAATTTCTTATATGTAGTCGTTTTTGTACCATAAAATCCCACCTCCTGGTTAAAAATATTGAAATCCATAGCTTCTTTATCTTTAGAAAGCATCCAATACTTATTATCAACATAATCATACTCCTGTTGTAATTTCATATCTTGTACGAAATTGATATTTGCATCTTCAGCAATACGCATATCAATACTTTTTACAGCAAAAGTCGTATCATGAATCCAGCAACTTCCTGTAAATGTTAATTCCTGTTTCCTTCTCGGTTTGAACATTATTTTATAACACCATTTATTGTCCCTGAATGCACTGTCAACCAGGTAATATTTGTAATAAAATAAACCAAAATCAGCTATCGGACTAACAAAATTTTTATTGAACAGTATGATAAAATTACTATAGATATCAATATTCTGATACATATCTCCAAGAAACTGGGATACACTTTCATTGTTTACACCAGAAGCTTTTGATGCTTTAATTATTTCCTTTTCACTTTTGGGCTCTTTCCTGTAATATACATCAGATACTGATTCAGTAAGAAAACACGGTAAATACGTTTTACCATTTATGGTTGACGTATCCAGATTATCAAAAATAAATTTAAAATGTCTGAATATTCTTTTATTTTTAAACTCCGGTGTGATATTATTCAAATCAAATTCAACTTTGTTGTAGGCTTCATATTGATAAAAATCCAGCTTTTTTCTATCATTTTTCTCTTTATTCTTTATAACTTTTCTGAGTAATATTTCAGCAGGATTTTCAGTTGGGTTAATAACCACTTCCATAAGATTTAGCTTAACCGGGATAAGCTCAAAATCAATAATTTGAAAAGCGCCCTTTACGATTACTGATTTCTTTGTAATATAACCAATATATGATGCCATCAAAGTATCGGATACTGATTTTGTTTCGAATGTATATTTACCCTGGAAATCAGTGGTTGTCCCTATTGTAGTATTTTTAAACATTACAGTTACAAATGGCATTGGTTGCTTTGTTTCACCATCAACTACTATACCCATTATCTTGGTAAGCTGACCATAACTTCCCGGAATAAAATAAATAAGAAATAATACTGTTATAAAAAATAGTATAAATCTACGTTGCATTATAATCTTATTTTCTCAGTTTTAACATTTTAAAATATAAAAGCATAATATTTAAGCTAAATGAAAATCTCTGTTTATTTATGCGGCAACTATAAAATACTTTCCCTTAAGCATAAAATTAAATATAAAATTAAGTGATATTATAACAAACATTACTTTATTCAAATTTCAAATTCAAAATTTAAAATTTCTTTAATGTGCAAAGCTACTCCATATTTTTTTATAAACAAAATTATATGTAGGTTTGCAGCATGCTTATGAATAACAAGAAAGTCAAAATCGGAAATTATACTTTTGAAGAATATCCTC
>JAUZOY010000181.1 GCA_030706235.1 Bacteroidota bacterium
ATGTTTATAAATGGCTTGGCACACCGCATGTAATGGGTGGAAAATCAAGAAGAGGAATTGATTGTTCGGGATTTGTGATAAAAGTTTATGAGAAAATATATTCCTTTCGGTTTAAAGGCGGAGCTGGGGATATACTGAGGAAAGTTAAGCCGGTTAAAAAGACAGAATTAAAAGAAGGTGATTTACTTTTTTTTAAGAAAAAAGGAATTATATATCATGTAGGACTTTATCTCTCTAATAATAAATTCATTCATTCAGCTTCAAAATATGGAGTCATGGTAAATGACTTAACTGAAAATTATTACCGTAAATATTTTTACAGTGCGGGACGTCTTGGCGACTATGAACCAAATATAACATCGGATGACAATGCTGAACTGGAAGAAGAGATAAAAGCGATTCCTGTTATTGCAGGAAAAATTAGTAAAGCACCAAATATTGAGAAGAAAAAAGGAGTAATATATAAAGTTCAGTTTGGAGTATATCAGAGCCCATTAGATACCATGGATTTTATGGTTTCAAAAATTCATGGAAAGATACCTGAGGCAAATTTTAGTTGCACTCGTATATCAGATATCAAATACAAATACTATGCAGGAGAATTCAAAACTCTCAGAGAAGCACAGAAGATTAACAACAAGCTTAAGAAATGTTTTAAAATGAATTCCTTTATAGTTGCATTTAAAAATGATAAAAGAATAAGTTTAAAAGCGGCAAAGAAGATTAAAAATTATTGAAGACTATATTTCTATTCAATGATTATCGAATACTGAAAATATGTTTATTTATTCATCATGCTTTTTTTACCTTCAAGCTGAGCGGAAGCATCAATGCTGAAGACTCCGTTTGTAACTAATTCGTCTCCTTCCTTTAATCCGCTTAAAACGATATAACTGCTGCCTAAGTCAGGACCGATATCGATTTCCCTTATTTCGAATAAAGACGTTTCTTTTGCCGGTACTTTGATATAAACTATTGATCTTTTGCCTGTCCATAGAACAGCTGAATGTGGAATTATTATATTGTTTTTAAAAGCTTCAATTTTTGCATTGAGTATGCCTGATGCAAACATTCCGGGTTTAAATACTCCGTCTTTATTCGTCAGCTCTACACGTAATTTGGCAACTCTTGAATTATTATCAATAACAGGAGTTATGAATGAAATATTGGCTTTAAAATCTTTACCGGGCATGGATTGTAATGAGAATTTAATTTTGTCACCTTTTTTAATCCATGGCATATCATTTTCGTAGGCATCAAAAAATACCCAGACTTTTGATAAATCTGATATTTCAAATAATGCTGAACCCTGGGAAACATAATCACCCTGTGAAACATATTTCTTAGTTATAATTCCTGATGCTGAAGATTTTATCTCGAAGTTAGCAATTGTTTTTTCTGCTTTTTCAATGTCAGATATTTGTTGGTCTGTCAGTTTCCATCTATGAAGTTTTTCTCTTGCAGAAATTAAAATTCCGGGCATAGTACCGGCAAGTTGTTTTGCTTCAATCAATTCCTGCTGTGCCTGTATAAGCGCAGGTGAATAAATAGTAGCTATTGTCTGACCTTTAAGCACTTCATCACCGGTGAAATTGACAAAAAGTTTTTCAATACGTCCGGGAATATGAGCAGGTATAGTCTGCATCAATTGTTCATCTGCTTCAATTCGTCCATATAAACGTATTTCTTTTTCAGGCTTTTCGCGCTTTACAATTGTGGTTTGAATATTTGCAAGTTGTATAGCATCTTCAGATAATTCAATAGTATTTGCAAATGATTTGACAGCATTAGATTCAACAGGGATTAAATCCATGCCACAAATTGGACACTTACCCGGTTTGTCTTGTCTGATCTGAGGATGCATTGAGCATGTCCAAATTGTTCCTTTAGGATATATTTTTGCAGATTTTTCCGGTTCGTGAGGATTTGATTTATGAAACATTATCCAACCAATAAATATACCAACCAGAAGGAGCAATATAGTTGAAAAAAATTTATTTTTTATGAGCTTCATATTGTTATTTTTGAATTTAAGTATTGTTTTTTACTGTAAAGTATTGTTATGTTTTACGTCGATATTACATAGCTTTTCGTAAATTACTGATCGAATTTCATGAAATTATATGTTCATTAAATTAATTATTTGATAGTAATTTTCTGATGCCGGCAATAGCTGTTAGTTCATCAACCTGAGCCTGAGAAATATTAAGTTTGTAATCCAGTAGTTGACGATGTATTCTTATTAATGATTCCATATCTATGCCGGCTGTTGCATATTGTGTTAGCAACAAATCAAAATCTCTTTGAGTTAAAGAGATGAGTTCTTTATATAGATTTTGTTTCCTTTCAGCATCATTTAATGCAAACCTGTAATCAGAATATTCCATAAAAAGCATGTTTTCAGTGTTATTTAATTGTTCATTGGCAGATTTTTCCATTAGTTCTGCTTCCTTTACCGATGCATTGTATTTTTTTCTATAAACAGGAACTTTCACTGTAAACATTGGCATTATCATATCTTTTCCGTTCATTGATGAAGCATTCATATCAATCTTATTTATCAGCATATAGTTTAATCCGACACCAAACATCTGTTAACCCATTTTTTTATTCATAACCTGACGTAACTGAAATACTTGAATATCTGTTTTATTCATTCTTATCATAGGGTTGTTTGCTTTGATACTGTCAAAAATGGTGGGATTATTGAAATCAATTAAAGGGGTATTCAAACTATCAGAAACAACAATTACAGTTCCCGGTTTACAATTTAGCAATATGTTGATTTGTATGGTTAATTGCTGATAGCTGGTTTTAAGAGTTGAAATATTATCAGTGACTTCTTTAATTTCAATCTGTAATTTTAATAAATCAGAAAATGCTGAATTACTTTCTGACATAGATAAGTTGCTCATTTTCTGTTGGCCGGATTGTAGATTGTTTTGATTCATACCCATGGAATTGTTTTGCTTTGATGAATTAAATAAAGATAATTGGGTGCCGGAATTTACAGGTTCGGGAATACCAGTATTACTGGTTTTATTTTTGCTAAGAAGTAATTGTTCCAGGCTTTTAAGTAATATAAGAGTAGAATCATAAGTCTGAATTTGTTTATTAACAAGGGAAAGCCGGTAGTAGTTTTTCCTTATATTAAAGAATAATTCATCTTTTTCAGCTCTAAAAAGCTCCAAAGATGATAAAGCCATTGCCGAAGCTTCATCTTTGGCAGCTTTCAGTGTTCCAATCCATGGAAACATTTGCATTAACTGAATTTGTCCAATTTGATTGCCACTCATTAATTCCATAGGCTGAATAAAGAAACCAAAAGATACGTCAGGGTCGGGGAGAGCACCTACCTGTGGAACCTTTTGCAGGTCAGCCATGTATTTATAGTACTTAGCTTTCAACCCGGGATTGTTTTTTGCTGCGACAATCAACAAACTGTCCAAATAATTTTGGGCAAAAACGGAATTAAAAGCTAATGTTAAGAATATTATTATTTTAAATTTCTTTCTCTCCATATTGATTGAAAAACAGGTACAACATACATTGTCATCATCTGAATGATCATACCACCAAAAGTTGGAATAGCCATTGGCACCATGATATCAGAACCTTTGCCAGTAGAAGTAAGTACAGGTAATAAAGCGATAATAGCAACGGCAGCAGTCATCATTGCAGGGCGAACGCGTTTCTTTCCTGCTTCTACTACTGCTTCGCGAACATCGTGAACAGTTTCAGGTTTATGTTCTTCAAATACCTGATGGATATATGTTCCCATGATAACACCATCATTTGTTGCTATTCCGAACAAGGCAATAAAACCAACCCAGACGGCAACACTAAGATTTATAGTATGCATCTGGAAAAGGTCGCGCATATTAACACCGGCAACAGAGAAATTAAGAAACCAACTCTGACCATATAACCATAGTAAAATAAATCCTCCGGCAAAGGCAACAAATACACCCGAAAAGTGAATGAAGGAAGCTGTAACACTTTTAAACTGAAAATACAATATCAGAAAAATCAGTAATAAACTGACAGGAATCACAATAGCAAGGCGTTTTGTTGCTCTTATTTGTTGCTCATAATTACCTGCAAACTGATAAGTTACACCTTGAGGAATAACTAATTCACCATTTTCGATTTTTGATTTTAAATAATCTTCAGCTTCATTTACAACATCGACTTCAGCTTTATCAGCTTTTTTATCGAAAGTTACATATCCTGTCAGAAAAGTATTCTCGCTTCTTATCATTTGAGGACCTCTTTCATATTCTATGACTGCAAGTTCTCCCAACGGAATCTGGGTACCTGTCATAGTAGGAACAAGGATTTTCTTTAAATCTTCAGGGCTACTGCGCAACTCCCGCTCATAACGGAGGCGAACGGGAAATCTTTCCCTGTTTTCAACTGTTCTTGTCAGTTCCATACCACCGACAGCAGTTTGAATAACATCCTGAACATCTTTGATGCTTAATCCATAACGTGCTATTGCCTGGCGGTTAATATTTATCAATAGATAGGGAGCACCCACACCTCTTTCTGCAAATACTGAATTTGCTTCTATTGAAGGAACATTTTTCAACTGATTACCAATTTCTATGCCTGCTTTTTCAATTGATTCCAGATCAGGGCCGTATACTTTTAAGCCCATAGGTGCTCTCATACCGGTAGAAAGCATTACGAGTCGTGTTTCTATAGGCTGCAATTTGGGAGCTGAAGTCAGTCCCGGCAATTGAGTTACTTTCACAATTTCCTGCCATATATCATCCGGCTTATGTATTTCAGGCCGCCACTGACGGAAATATTCTCCTTTACTGTCAGCAATAAGCAACGCATTATCAATCTTTTTGAACCCCTCTTTATCGGGATTATATGTTTTACCATTTTTAAGAGAATAATTTCCGGTACCTTTGGTTTTGAAACGCATTCTATGACCTGAAGGGTCTAGAATATACTCGGATTTATAGTTAATAACATTTTCAAACATCTGAATATTTGCCGGATCCAAAGCTGAATTTACGCGTCCCCATTTACCAACAGCAATATCAACTTCAGGAATAGAAGCAAGTCTGGTATCCAGTTGTTTAACATAATCAAGGCTTTTTCCGACTCCTGCATGAGGCATACTTGTTGGCATAAGCAAGAAAGAGCCCTCATTTATTGAAGGCATAAATTCACTCCCTGTTTTAGGAAATAATTCTGATAAGCTCTGCCAGGCAGAAGTTTTTTGTATTTTCAAACCTGTTTTTTCAGAGGTATTTGCAACAAAACTAAAAGTATTATCAAAACCTATCCATGCTAATAATCCTAATAATATTGTAATAAGAGGAATGCATAAAAATTTTATTTTGTTTGCCAGACACCATCTAAGAACAGGTTCATAAAACTTTACCATAAATAATATGGCTAAAAGTACAGTACCTGTTATAGTTATTACAAAAATAAAGTTAATTAAAAAATGATTTTGTGCTCCCATAGGAAGCCATTCAATGGTTAAATAATAAAGAGCATAAAGTATAATTATAATAATGTTTATTATTCCCGGAAGTTTTTTATGCTTATCATCCCATTTATATTCCAATAAATTATTCAGGCCTATCATTATAAGTGCAATGGCTGTCCATGTTCCCCATATCATTGGTATTAATATTCCGGAAACTATTAAAACTATATTCCAAATTCGATTTATTTTTTTTGTATCAACACGAACAGAGAAAATGAAGTATGCTAATGCAGGCAATACAATCATTCCCAATATAAAGGATGCAAGGATTGCAAATGTTTTTGTAAAAGCCAAAGGTCTGAACATTTTTCCTTCAGCGGCTTCCATTGCAAAAACAGGTAAAAAGCTGACAACTGTTGTTGCCAAACCTGTAATAACTGCCATTCTCACTTCTGTAGTAGCTTTGTAAATCAATTGTATAAGAGCTTTACCACGCAGATTTTTATTACCTGGCATTTCAAGATGCCGGATTATATTTTCCACATCAATAATTCCAATATCAACCATTACACCTATAGCAATAGCGATACCTGAAAGAGCTACAATATTTGCATCAATACCAAAATGATACATTAATATAAATGTCATTAGTACTCCAACAGGCAAAAGGAATGAAACTATAAATGATGCTCTTAGATTCATTACCAATACTATTATTACAATAATACTGATAATAATTTCGTGAGATAGAGCAGATTCTAAAGTTCCTATAGTTTCCCTGATAAGACCTGTACGGTCATAAAAAGGTACAACCGTAATTTTACTTTCAGTTCCATCAGCTAGTTTTTTTGAAGGAAGGCCAGGCTCTATCTCTGCAATTTTCTTTTTCAGGTTGTTTATCACTTCAAGAGGGTTTGACTTATAACGTGCAACAACTACAGCTCCGACTGCTTCTGCACCAAATTTGTCCAACCCACCTCGACGGGTTGCAGGA
>JAUZOY010000182.1 GCA_030706235.1 Bacteroidota bacterium
AGATGGTGCAGTAGTAGTTAAAATGGGAGATACTATGCTTCTTGCAACAATAGTTACAAAGAAAGAAGCAGCAGAAAATGTAGATTTTTTACCTTTATCAGTTGACTACCAGGAAAAATATGCTTCAACCGGAAGATTCCCGGGTGGATTTTTCAAACGTGAAGCCAGACCTTCAGAATACGAAATATTAGTTTCAAGGCTCGTTGACAGGGCTCTTCGTCCTATGTTTCCTAACGATTATCATGCTGAAACACAAGTACAGGTTACTTTAATTTCTTCAGACAAGTCTACTATGCCTGATGCTCTTGCAGGTTTTGCTGCTTCTGCAGCTATTGCTGTTTCCGATATTCCATTCAATGGACCTATATCTGAAGTCAGAGTTGCCAGAATTGACGGTAAACTTGTCATCAATCCGAATTTCCAGGATATGACAAATGCAGATATCGATATAATGGTTGCCGGATCAATGGACAGTATAGTAATGGTTGAAGGAGAAATGAAAGAAGTATCTGAAGAAGATATGCTTGCAGCTATTAAGTTTGCTCATGAAACTATCAAAATTCAATGCCAGGCTCAGTTAGACCTTGCATCAATGGTAGAAAAAGCAAAAACAAAAAGAGAATATTGCCACGAAGTAAATGATGAAGAACTAAGAGAAAAAGTAGAAAAAGAAACATACCAGAAAACCCATGATGTAGCTAAAATGGGTATTGCTAATAAAAATATAAGAAAAGAAAAATTAGATGAGATTGAAAATGAATTTAAATCTCAATTTACTGAAGAAGAACTTGCTGAAAAAGAATTATTGATAGATCGTTATTATCATGATGTTCAGAAAAAAGCTATGAGAAATGTCATACTTAATGAAGGTATCAGACTTGACGGCAGAAAACTCGACGAAATCCGACCTATCTGGTGTGAAGTGGATTACCTGCCATCAGCTCATGGCTCATCAATATTTACAAGAGGAGAAACTCAATCTCTTTCAACAGTAACTTTGGGAAGTAAATTAGACGAACAAACAATAGACGGGGCCGTAATTGAAGGCAAAACAAACTTTTTGCTTCATTATAATTTCCCTTCATTTTCAACAGGAGAAGTAAGACCAAACAGAGGTCTGGGAAGAAGAGAAATCGGACATGGAAATCTTGCACTCAGAGCATTGAAACCAGTTATTCCAACCGGAGAAGAAAATCCATATACTATAAGAATAGTATCTGATATTCTTGAATCCAACGGTTCATCATCTATGGCAACTGTTTGTGCAGGAACATTAGCTCTTATGGATGCCGGTGTAAAAATAAAAAGTCCTGTATCAGGAATAGCAATGGGATTGATCACTGATGCAGAAACCGGAAAATATGCAGTTTTGTCTGATATCCTCGGAGATGAAGACCACCTTGGAGACATGGACTTCAAAGTTACAGGAACTACTAAAGGTATCACAGCATGCCAGATGGATATAAAAGTAACAGGAATATCTTTCGAAATTCTTCTCAATGCTCTCAATCAGGCAAATGCCGGCAGAAAGCATATAATGGGTAAAATTTTAGAAACTATTTCCAGTCCAAGGGAAGACTATAAACCACAAGTTCCAAGAATAATCCAGATGACAATACCGAAAGAATTTATCGGAGCAGTTATAGGTCCCGGAGGAAAAATAATCCAGGAACTTCAGAAAGCATCTAATTCGGTAATAGTTATTGAAGAAGTTGGAGAATTCGGCATAATTGATATAGTTGCTAATGACAAAGAGTCATTCGATATGGTAAGGAATAAGATCAAAGGAATCATAGCAGTTCCGGAAGTTGGAGAAATCTACCATGGTGTCGTAAAGAATTTAGCTGCATTCGGAGCATTTGTTGAAATTCTGCCGGGTAAAGACGGATTACTTCATATATCAGAAATTGACTGGAAAAGGATAGAAAATGTTGAAAGTGTCCTTAAAGTAGGAGATGAAATAGATGTTAAACTTATTGAAATTGACAAAAAAACCGGTAAGCTTAAACTTTCAAGAAAAGTTCTTCTTCCAAAAGAAAACCAGGCTCAGCAACAAAGAAACAATTAATACTGAATTATAAAACTATTTAAAAGGCACTTCATTTAATTGTTGTGCCTTTTTTATTTACTATATTTTCAGCTATGCACCTGAATCCTATAAATGTTCCGGGAGCTGTATTTTTAAATTCACTTTTTAATGAATTATTTTCAAGATATAAATTGTAATTCAACCCCATTACTATAGTACTATCGCCAATCATCTCAGATACATTACCCAGCATATTATAAAAGCCTCCATTATTTCGTTTACCAAATTCAACACATTCAATTCCCGGAGGCATTTTTTCAGGATATAAATTGGTATATTCCTTTGTTACAGATACAAACCGTTTTTTATTATCAATCAGATTAGTATATCCATATGGAAATAATTTATTATTGACTGAATCTTTACCTCCAAAAGCTGCATATTCCCATTCTTCTTTTGTAGGAAGACGAAATAGTACCAACTTTGGCAGTTTATCTGCAAGCTCAGGATTTTTTACAATTTCACCTATCTTAAGTCTTCCTTCTCTGATATTATAATATTCATTGACACGATCTGTTCGCCAAGCACAATATTCAACTACTTGTTTGTATGATATTCCAATTACAGGATATTCCCTGAATTTTGGATTTCTAAGATAATTGGAAGCCAAAAATATTCCTGTTTTTCCAGGATACTCTTTTATCCAGCAATTAGTATCAGGCAGCAAAGAAACTTCTTTTTCAGGTTTAACTATATGAATCCAATAAAGAAATTCCATAAAATCAAGGTTACGTATTTCACATTGATCAAAGAAAAGATTGTCTTTTAACCAAATAGTACCGGGAGGCACTTCCATTTTTACATTATTTACCGTCACAATTCCGGAATTACATTGAGAAAATAGCATAATAATCAATAATATACCAACATATAGCAATGCTGCATATTTAAATTTCTTTAATAAATTATTCATATAGCATACTGTTTATTTTTTGCAAACATACCATTTTTATTTATACAATATTTTAATCTCTATGTTTTAATTTACTCCAAATATTTTTTTAATCTGTTCTTCAGACACATTAAGATTATATGGGACAGGAAGCAGATATTATCACTGGAGTACAGGTTCGAGATTGTCGAGTATTTTGGTGAATCCAACGATTACAACAACTTATAAAGTAACAGAGACAAGTAACATGGGATGTATTTTATAAATCTCACCCCCAACCCATCTCCCTAAAAGCGATGGAAGTTTGCAGAGAATTGTGAAGAAGATTGTAGTGATGAAATAAAATTACCGTTTGCTTTAGATAGTGACGACGTTAAGACTACAGTATATAAGGTGCAGAGCATCATAAGATTTATAGAAATGATTATTAACAAACGTTTTAAAGCTCTATAGGAGCGAAAGATTTTCTATGTGTGGTTACGATTTTACAAAGTTCTCTATATTACGCTACTCTGTAGCTTATTGATAATCAGGGTGAACTCTTTTGCTATAAATTTTAACTGTGCTACGCACCTTGACTGTATTGCTATTCAAAAACCATATCTTGGAGGATTGTCTGTTTAGCAGTAAGAGCCTAACAGTAAACTTGAAATATTCAATCGTTGTGAAAAAAATTTATAACAGCATAAATTATAAAAATGATTTGGATTTAGGGAATGAAGTACAGGGGTTTATTATTATCTTATAACGCTCCCTGACGGGGAAGTCAAGAAAGAATTTTTTGAGATAATAAGATAATATTAATAGCATTTCAGACATTTTGTTCTTTTTAATCTAATAGCTTCTTTAATTGTGACTTTTATAATGTCATGGTTGCATTGTGTTAATCCTTCACAGTTTATGTATTTATGATATGCATAGGCATATGGGCTTTGACAGATGTAAACGGTATTAGTGTCGGATTGTTTTATTGGTGTTTGTTCTTTAGAAGAAATAAATAATGAATTCTTCTCTACAGGATGATCGCAGGAAAGGAATAGTATTAGAAATAAAAGAATTAGACCTGTAAGCGGGCGAAGCATATTATAGCGTTGAACTATGGATTTAAAAAATTTTATCATTGAATTTGTATTAATTTTACTTTTGTAACTTACTGGAAAATAAATATTAATACCTGACAGGATTGTCAATCCTGTCAGGATAATTAAACTTGTCAGGATTGTTAAATCCTGAATAATTGATTTTTCAGGGTATAGACAATAAGACCGGCTTTGTTATGAGTTCCGGTTTTACGTAATAGCGATGAGCGGTAATGCTCTATAGTCTTTTTGCTGAGAGATAGACGTTGGGCTATTTCTTTGCATGTAAGACCTTTACATGTAAGAATTAATGTTTGTATTTCTCTGTAATTCAGGTCGGGAACTTCTGTCATAGCTAAAAAAGTTATAAAGTTATAAAGTTGAAGGTTGTTAGTATTATAATCTTTAGCCTTTTATTGTAAACCTGAACTGAAAAAAGGATAACAAAAAAAAGGCGTCGGACAAGAATCATATTAGCTACGAGGTATCCCCATACCCAGTCACAAATAGACTAGTCCGCGCCAAACGACGCGTATTAACTAATACTCCTGTGACTTAAATATTGGGGAATTTTCGTAGCAAGGAATAAAAGCTATCGCTTAAATTTTATATTATGTGTAAAGAACGTTTCTGATTTAAAATGCAAAATTAAAAAAATTACAGAATAAAAACCTTATGATGTAAGATTATACGTGGTATGCATGAAATTCATATGTAGGATGAGACAATTATTAGAACTCAGGTCAGTCATTAGAAAAAAGCCCCAACAAATGTCGGGGCTTTTAATGAATGTGAATAATAATGATTTATATAACCATCTGAAATTTCATACAGCTGTTTTGTAAGAATTTATATTGCTGAATGTCGACCTGCTGATAAAAGATGCTGCCAACTGCAACAATAACACTAACATCGGCACCAATAACCGGGGCACCTGTGAAAGTTGCAGTAATCGGAACAGGAGCAATTATGTCAGCATTAACAGGTAGATAATCAGAGAAGCCACCAGCAAATAGCTTGTTATTAACAGGGTCTGAAGGAAGATAACCAATAACCGTGCTATCATACTCATAATCTGAAATAGAAGCCATTGCCAGATCAACTCTGAAGTGAGTAGAATTCTGAGGAATATCAAGACAGTCAACAGGTTTACAAGGTAAAAGAGTAAAAGTAGAACCAGTTCTGTCAGGAGTTGCAGTTAAAGAAAAAGGAGCATTAAAAATAACAGAAAACTGAGATTTAATGTCAAATTCCATATTTTGCAGCATTTCTTTATGTTCAGAGATGTTGATAGGTCTTTCACCCCGAACGCCATTTGCCAATTTACAGATTTTCTTCAAAACAGAAACCAATCTGTTATGAAAATGAGAATCAGCCAAAGTTTTATAGTTACCTCCGAAATTAATTCTGAGATTTTGAGTAACTTTGACACAACCAATCAATTCGTGGATATTTTCTACCACACGATAATGATTCGGATCAGTTAAATAGTTAGTAGGATTTGGCTTTCTTGCTTTACGAGCGAAAGTTTTGCCATCACGCTCATAATAGTTAATTTTATTAACATTCCCCTGAAGGCCCTGGGGATTAAAAGTAGTTCCCATAATACAAAGATTTTAGGGTAAATAATTAAGTTTTATAATATAAGATGATCAGTGTTAAGAAAATATTAATTACTATAACTGTTTGTCCATCTTAGAGACATTTGAGCAATAAGATTAGGGTAGCTATGTAAAAGGAGGCTCGCTGACATTAATATTTAAAAGAGTTTTCATAAAGTAAGTAAATTAGGGGGTACTTATTAAACAAATAATACGAAACAAAGTTAAAGTGTAATAATAAATAAGTCAAGTAAAATGAGGATTATTTTAGTTGAAAGTCAATATATTAGCCTAACAGATAAATTATACAAATTTCAATAAGATGAAGTATCGACGAATGAAGAATATTTGTAGAAATCGAGTAGGTATTTTTACTTGTTTGATAATAAATATATTACTTAATAACATGAATTATTAGTCTACCCTAATAAAATAAAGTTGGATTTTGAATTATAAATTTTGAATGAAAAAAAAGTAAGAATTTTACAGATTTTAAATAAAATTAGAAAAAATTTAAATTTTCAATTTGATTGTATTGTTGATTTTAGAGGTATAATTGAAAAATAATAAAATAAATCTAGCTTTTTTATTATTTGTAATAAAAATAGTTTGTAATTTAGCTGTGAATATAAAATTTAAATATGAGTTAATTTTTTTATAAATATTCACTGTTGTCCGGTAAAAGTTTTAAAGGAGCCTGAATTATTCAAGCTCCTTATCTTTGTAGAATTTAATAACGACAAAAAATTTCTACAATGGGCAAAAGTAATCATTTTTTCGG
>JAUZOY010000183.1 GCA_030706235.1 Bacteroidota bacterium
AGCATAAGACATAGCCTGAGCAATAGGAGACATTCCAAATACAGGGAAAGTAAGTCCCGAATAGGTTATCGCAAGCATTGAGTATGCACTCCCTATTGACAAACTTAATCTCAAATTTCGGAACAACCCCATAAAAAATATCGCAATAAACTGATAACAAATAATCAGTAAAAGTTCACTTAATAATATAGCGGATATGCTTCCGTTTAAAGGCAAGCCAACGTTTTTAAATATAATCAGGTTCATAACCATTGCAACACAAATCATAATGATTGCATATGGAATGTTTTTCCCGATCAGGGCATAAATAATATTGTTATTTGCTGCACCTAACCATTGCGGTCCGGTTCCGCGCAGAAGTTCATTTCCGATAAAATATGTAGTTCCGAAAAGAGTAAAAACGACTAAAACGACAGGCATTAAAGCAATAAGTAAAAAGTAAGAATAGCTTATATACGGATTAAATAAAACCATAGAGCGAACCTGTACCGGTAATATTCTGCCCATAGCCTGATCTCTCGTATAACCTTTTAACATTTCTTTTTTTAATTTTATTCCGGCAGAAATTGTAGCTATTGCTTTTCTTATACCGCTGTTCAGCAAACTTGCCTTCACAACATTAACATTATTCAAATATAACGCCAATGAGGAACTTTGTCCTTTTAGAATAAATTTCTGTGTACCGTCGGGTATATACAAAATTGCATCCACATTACCTTCTTTCATTGCATTTTGAGCATCATCCAGCGAAATATATGAACGATTTACCTTTGCGATAGAAGTTGCATCAGTCATTCTTGAAATCAATCTGGAAAGATAAGTATGATCAAGATCGACCACAGCAACAGGCAATTCACGAGGCACATTTTCAGAAAAAATACAGGCAATAATTACAAAAGATGCTAAAGGCGCCAGAACTAAAAAAACGACCAAAGGCCATTTTTTCAGCATCATTTCGCACTCTCTTTTAATTACTCTTATTATTGGATTATTATTACCCATAATGATTTTTAACCTATAAAATTACTTATCAGAATCTTTAACTCCCGACCAATCAACAATAGCACTCATTCCGGGACGAAGGCCATCTATATTTTCGACAGGAACGGCATGAACTTCAAAAGTTTTCATATCAAAACTACCTGAAGTTTTAGTTGCATTCCATGTTGCAAAATTACCTAAAGCATGAATATAAGATACCTTAAGCTTAACTTCTTTATTTCCTAATGCAGGGAATTTTGCATTGAAAACAGTACCCATTTTTATTGAAGATATTAAATCTTCACGCAGGTTAAAAGTAATCCATCTGTCTTTCAAATTGACAATAGTAACGACAGGGTAACCGGCTGAAACTATTTCACCGGCTTCACCGACAATATCAGCTACTTCGCCATCAATAGGAGCATAGATATTGGTTTCATTAATATAACTTTCAACTTCGTCAATCGCACCTTCAGCTTTTGTCACCAAAGCTCTGGCAGCTTCCTTATCTTCAATACGGGTTCCTTTTTTGGCTTTTTCCCACATTTCCTTTGCAGCATTTGCGGTTTCTGAAGCAGCTTTATATTGAGTTTCAGCTTCATCACGTTTCTGTGCCGGTAACACACCTTCTTTATATAAATTATTTACTCTGTTGAAAGTAACCTTAGCAAATTCAGCAGCAGCTTCAGCTTTTAAATATGTATCATAAGCTGCCTGAATATCTTCAGCCTGAGCGCCATTAGCCGCCTTATTACTCTGAGATTCAGCCCCTTTTAAAGCGGCATGAGCCTGTTTCATTTTAGCTTCAATTTCCGGGCATTTAATAGTAAATAAAAGTTGTCCTTTTCTGACAAAATCACCTTTATGTACGCACATACTGTCAATTCTGCCAATAAGCTTTGATGCAACTTTAATTTCAGTAGCATCTACCTCTCCCTGTACTTCAAGTGGTTTAGGTCGACTAATAATCCAGGTAGAGTAAATTAGAAAGATAACTAAAGCTAAGATTCCGATTGATGCAAGAAATATTCCTTTCCTATTCATTGTTATTTAAATTATTTATTTGTTAATAAATTATTTTAATTTTTATATTTACTACTAATAATTTTCAGTTTTTACTCCTTTTCGTTTTTGATATTCGGTAAACTTTTCAGGAACACCAGCATATTCGAGCAGATGTGCAAGTGTTAAGTCATAGTTATAAATTACATTCAAGCGTTCGATCAATATTTTCGATAATGCAAGACGAGCATCTACAACATCTGTTGAATTAGTCATTTCTTCATGAAATGATTTTTCTCTTACTCTTAAATATTCCTGTGAATAACTCCTTGCAGTGTCCAGTTCAGAAAGTTGTTCCTTATACATATTTAATTCATGATAAAGTTTATCAATCATAGTTTCTATATCAGATTTTGCTTTTTCCTGATACTCTTTAACCTGTTCTGTTTTCAAAGAAGCTGATTTCACTTTTCTTGTTCTTGATATTCCGTCAAAAACTGTCCATTTTAGTCCTACACTTACCATCCAGTCAGGCATATATGGAGATAAATCTTTATCTGCGATATTATACGCTCCCATTACACCTACAGTTGGGAAATAGTTTGATTTTTCCACTTTATACCCCTGCTGCGTTAATTCCTTTTTAGATTCAATTTGTGCTAAAAGAGGACTATTTTTTGTAGCCAGATTCATAAAATAATCTACAGGTTCTATTGAATCCATATAGAACTGTAAAGATACAGGTTGAATACTGGTAGAATCATCTATTGCAAGAGTATTTAGCAAAGCTTTATTAAGAATATCAGCAGTACGGTGAGATTTACTTAGTTCTCTTTCAGCTTCAGAGCGATGAACCCTGACATTCAATACATCAGCATTTGCAATCAGGCCTTCCTTTTCCATTTTCAATGCATCATGTAAATGTTTTTCCATACCATTATAAACATCCAGTCTGACTTTTTCAACCTGTTTAGCCAGACACAAACCATAATACCTTTCAACCAGTTCACTCATTAATTCACCCTGTTTCTGCCGTGTATTTTCTTTTGCTTCTCCAAGCTGAATTTTGGCAGCCTTGTTTGCAGCTTTAATTTTACCACCTGTATATAATGGCCATTCAAAAGTTGCAGCTACTGTTCCAAATTGTTTCTTTTGAATAGTCTGATCCCATTCAGCACTATTTACAGACTGCAGGCCTTGCAATAAACCTTTTCTAATCATTGGAGTTGCCATTGCATCCGGAACTCCTGTTATTGAGAAATTACCATACTTACTCAAGGTTGAATACAAAGGAGTAATTGCATCTCTTACAGGAGATAAATCCAAATGAATATCATCAGACATATTCACATATTCTGCAGTTATCCCGATTTTAGGGAAATAAAGACCTTTTGCAGCTTTAACTTCCTGTTCCCTTTCTTTTTGTAAATAATCAGATTGTTTAATAATATGGCTATTTTTTAACGACATTTCCAGGGCCTGTTCAAAAGTTAATGTTTTAACCTGAGAAAATACAGGAGTATTAACTAATAAACCAAGCATTAATAAGAAAATCATCATAGAAAATATTTTAACCTCTTTCTTCATCTTTTTAATTTTTTAAAGAATTAATGCATATTTGTAATACTTGTTTAATTTCATTATCACCAAATTCTGAACATTTAAAATAGTTTTTCAAACGAAGATTTATAAATTGAATAGGATAATTAACCCCAATAAGATAAATCTCTTCCTCAGTTATATCTTTTCTGAAATCATTGCCTGAAACACCAATTTCCTTAAGTCTTCTGCACAGATCAAATATTCTTTCCCTTTGCTGTTCCTGTATATTAAAATTATAATCATTCATCAAGACGAACAGGAATTTTATTCTATTAGGATCATTTTTAGCAATTTTAAAAATTGTTTCGATTACATTTTCAATAATATTCCACACAGTATGCTTACCATCAAGCAATTCTTCTATTCTGTCTGCAAGACTATTAACATTTATATACAAAAGATCATTAACCAGATCAGATTTACTTTTGTAATAACGATACAAATACCCTTCAGCAACACCGGCTTCTTTAGCAATTTTAGAAATAGAAGCACCTCCGTATCCATTCAGCACCACCATTTTTAATGTCGCATCTTTAATGCGCATTATTTTCATTTCATCAATTAATCTTGCCATATAATAAGTGAATAAGTATTCATTCATTAAACTGTGCAAAAGTATAAATTATTTTAAAACTACAGAAAAAAAATTTTTTTTTATTACCTTCATCAAGCCAATACACTAAGTATCATAATATTGAAGCAATAAAAATTTTTAATTGTGAATTATGTATTTTCATTTTGATTCTAAAAGCAAAAAATAATAAAGGGGTTTAATACAAATTTTTTGTTTAGAAAATAATATATAACTTTGCAAAATTCTGCAAGAATGTGCAATATAAATTACATTTTGAACAGAAAAACCGTAATACCGGTTGAAATAAAGGAAATGTATTTATAGTTTAATACTATAAAAAGATATAATTAAAAAAAATGGACCCGTAGCATAATTGGATAGTGCATCTGACTACGGATCAGAAGGTTGGGGGTTCGAATCCCTTCGGGTTCACACTAATAATAAAGGAGCTATAAATCATATTTTATAACTCCTTTTTCATTTTCTAAAAATATTACTATTAAAAAATTTTGCTATATATACTATTATCAAAACAAATGAATAATATCTTTCCTTCGAAGGTAGCCTTACCATGGGCTGACCTTGCCTTGACCTTGGGCCGATTTTAAGCATTTCAACACCTATTTATTAATATTTTATATCCATATTGATTTGGCATGGATTTTGCCATTATTATGATATAGTCAACTATTATTTATTAATACTTAAAACTTAAAAAAAATGAAAAGACTTGGTTCAATTGCAGCTTTCGTAGCAGCATTATTTATAACAATCGGAGTTTATGCACAAAATCCTCCAGCTTCAAAAGAAAAGAAAGAAGCTGTAAAGACGGAAAAGAAAGAAGCTAAAAAAGAAGTAAAAGAAGTAAAAAAAGCCAATAAACCCGTAATGAAAGGAAAGAAAGTCGTAAACAAAGAAAAGAAGGAAATAAACAAGGAAAAGAAAGAAATTAAAACCGAAAAGAAAAGCTAATTAAGCTGATATCCTTCTTTTAAGGAAAAAATTGAGGTGTCTGAAAGGGCACCTCTTTTTTTTACCATTAATTTTTTATCAAAAGTGATAAACTAATACACTCTTACGCCATCCCTATAAGCTACAACAAATGCAGGAATTCCCTGTGCCTGCAACATAGATATCAGAGAAATTGCAGAATTAATTTCAGTAAAATTTCCCATGGTAAATTTCATTAATCCGTCTCCTCCGGCTTTAAAATATGTAATTTTGTATTCACTGAATAACTTCTGAACATTCTTCAGATAGGCATATACGTCTTCCGTTGGACTATTAAATGCTCCAACCTGAACTCTGTACACAAGGCCATCAGCATGAGGAGTTTCACTAAATGGATTTTCAGGAGCGACACCTGTTTCATTGCTCTTTGGAGAACGGTTTTCACGGATTTCATTATAATATTTGCCACGTGAGCCCTTGTCTTTTCCATTATAAAACTTCATAGCTTCTGTAATAGTTATTTGTCTTCCATCTTTGAATGCTACAAGATATGCATCATGCCCTTTTTTGATTATTTCATTCTGCATTGAAAGTCCTTTGTTAAGATCGCTGTAATTTCCTACAGTATATTTGTATATATTTTCCTCTGACTTTGTTTCAGTTATCTTTGTCCCCGGTATCTTAGTTTCTATTTCACGATAATAATCTTTTGGCAACGAAACTTTTGAAGCGCCGACTTGTACCTTAAATATTATTTCTGCACCTGCAATTACTGGTTCCGGTTTTGAAACGGCAGTTTTTACATTATGGGATTCTTTTTCAGTTTTAACCAAATCAGAAGATTTCCTTTTAACAGGAACTTCCGCTTTAACTATACTTTCTTCTGCCGGTTTATTTTTATTAACATTCTTATTGATATTTTCAGCAATAATATTCCTGTTAACAGATTTTACCACGTCATTTTGTACAGGTTTCTTTTCTTCAGGTTTTATCTGA
This sequence comes from Bacteroidota bacterium, assembly GCA_030706235.1. GTDB lineage: Bacteria > Bacteroidota > Bacteroidia > Bacteroidales > GWE2-29-8 > JAUZOY01. The sequence continues at coordinate 6,107 of JAUZOY010000183.1, forward strand.
TTTACAGCGACATTCTTTTTCTTTATAGTATCAGGTTTGACACTACTAACAAATCCCCCTTCCCCTGACATATCAATCAATATTTCCATTGATTCTTCAGTTTGTTTTCCTATTGTGGAAAAAGATATTATTCTGTCAGTGAAGCCTTCTTTTGAACCAACTATAGAATAATTTTTATCACGTTTTATATTCATAACAAAATTACCACCGGTATCAGTACGCATTTCCTGAATTACGGATCCTTCAAGCATTAGTTTTACATTACTTTTAGGAAGTTCATGACCTGAATTAATAATTTTTCCCTTTAAAACAAGATCTTGTTTTAAAGTCTTCTC
>JAUZOY010000184.1 GCA_030706235.1 Bacteroidota bacterium
GGATATGTAGAATCGAAAGTTCTTGATAATATATTAAAAGTCAACGGAACAGTAAATGTTCCGCCGCAGAATCTTGTTTCGGTGATGGCAAGTATAGGAGGATTTGTCAAAAACATATCATTGGTTCAGGGCAGTCCTGTCAGGAAAGGAGAAATAGTTGTTACAATTGAAAACACTGAGTTTATTGAATTGCAGCAGAACTATCTCGACAGTCGAAGTCGTCTGGAATATATTGAAACCGATTACAATCGTCAGAAAGAATTGTACAGGCAGAATGTAAGTTCAGCAAAAACCTGGCAACAATCAGTAGCAGAATACAAGAGTCTTAAGACAAAGGTTAATGCACTGGAGCAGAAGCTTGCAATGATAGGGATAGATATAAAGCAACTAAAAGAAGAACATATACAGTCGTTTGTAGCAATTCATTCGCCAATAAATGGATATGTAAAAACGATTAATGTGAATGCAGGAAAATATGTGTCTTCATCAGATGTTATAATGGAAATTGTAAATAATGAAAATCTAACGCTGGAACTGACACTATTTGAAAAAGACATAGATAAAGTTTCAACGGGACAAAAGATAAATTTTTCATTACCGGATAAAAAGGACAGGGCTTTGACAGCAACAATTTATCAGACAGGGAAAGCCATAAATAATGATCATACAGTTAAGGTTTATGCAACAATAGATAAAGCAGATAAAGGTTTGTTGTCGGGGATGTATATAACAGCATATATTGAAACAAAAAATAATTTGGTAGAAGCACTACCGGAAGAAGCCGTTGTAACATTCGGAGAGCATAGTTATATTTTTGTTGAAAGAGGCAGACATCTGTCAGGTAAGAAAGAGGTCAATACATTTGAAATGATGGAGGTTAAAAAGGGATTGACGGTAAATGGATATACAGAAGTAATCCTGCCGGAAAAGTTTAATATAAGTAACAGTAAGATAGCAATTAAAGGAGCCTATAGTTTATTGTCAGCCAAGAAGAATGCAGGTGAAATGGCATGTTAGGAAAGAAGTCGGAGCTTTATTCATGAAATTGTTGTAAGAAAAATTTTCCGTACCCTTAAATTATTTTTTATTTTGTACGTATCAATACCTGAATTGTGATATTTGCAATAAGCTAAAATATCAAACGTTTTATTGCTAAAATGGCATATTTTCTATGTTTTTTCCATTTTTAAGCTTATTTGTATATGATTTTTTTTCTTCAAAAGAATTTTTAGGTATTTATAAAAAAATGTATATTTGAAGGAATAATTGTAAATATCAGTAAAATCTTATAAATTGTTGATTAATGATGTAATAACGTGTTTGTATGGCGAAAATATATAGATTATGAGCGGGATTTTTGAATGTTGTATTAGATGTGAAAATATTACCAAAGCTGTCTTGATTATAATAATATTATTATGCTTATTCGGATATGTTAATTGTCCGGCTAATAATAATGATTTAAATTTATTTACAGATTACAGAATATATTTTATTTTAATAGGTATCTTAAGCATAATAACTTTTATTCATACTTTACTGAAAAACAGAATTATTACTAATACAGATCAGTTAAATGGAACTGATTTTCAAGAAACAAATAATACAGATAGTATTACTGATAAAGATATTTCAGATTATAAAAAGATATTAGAAGACATGGAAATAGCTAAAAAAGAGGCTGAAATTTCCAATAAATTAAATATTGATTTTATTGCCAATATGAGTCATGAGATAAGGACTCCTGTAAACTCTATAGTATCGTTTTCAGATTTGCTGTATTCTACAGTAAAAGAAGAAAAGTTGCGAACCCAAATAAACATTATAAGAAGTAATAGCCGGAACTTGCTAAACATGATAAATGATATTCTGGATCTATCAAAGATTGAAGCAGGAAAGATGAAAATTCAATTGGAATCGGTAAATCTATTGAGTATAATAAAAGATGTAGAAAACATATTTATTCATGAAATAAATGAAAAGAAGATATCCTTTTTCATTAATATTGATAATGAACTTCCGGAATTGCTTAAACTTGATGATTTAAGAATACGTCAGATATTATTTAATCTTTTGGGTAATGCGATAAAATTTACTGAAACAGGTGGTATTAAATTATCTGTAAATTTTAATAAACGTGATAATAAATTAATAGACTTGAAAATATCTGTCAAGGATACCGGAATAGGGATACCACGGGATCAGCTTAAAATAATATTTGAATCATTTAATCAGCAGAAATATCAGAGTGCAAAAAAATATGGAGGTACAGGTTTGGGTTTAGCTATAACAAAGAGATTGGTTGAGATGATGAATGGCAAAATAAGTGTAGAAAGTGAACCCGGTGTAGGATCAGAATTTGAGGTATTAATTCCGGGAATAGAGATTTTGAAAGATATTCAGCTAAGATTGAACTATTCGGAATCGAATATGAATTTTGGCGAATTTGTTAATAATGCTGTAATGATTTCAGAAGGTAAGGAAATAAATTTACCTGAAATAATTAATAAGCTTGAGAAAGATTATCTTGTTAGAAGCGAGATAGTAATCAGGAATCAAAATATTGATGAAATAGAAAAGTTTGGTAAGGATCTAATCCAGTTTGGACAGGAGAATTCTATCAGAATAATAGAAGAATACGGACATTCGATATGTTATTTTGTAAACACTTTTGAAATAGATAAATTAATGTCCAAACTGAATAAATTTCCGGGAGTTATTGACAATATTAAATCATTGCAGGAAAAATAAAATGATAGATAATAGTGCCATACAATTTAAAATTCTGATAGTTGACGATAATTCAAATAATATACAAGTTCTTGGCAGTATATTAAGGGATGCGAAATATATTGTAGGGTTTGCCAATAATGGACATCAGGCTATAGAAATATTAAATAATACAAAAGATTATGATCTTGTATTATTAGATGTAAGTATGCCTGAAATGGATGGTTTTGAAATATGCAAAACCATACAACAGGATAAAGAATTAAGAAATATTCCTGTAATATTTATTACTGTATATAATGAGATAGAAAATGTATTAAAGGGTTTTAATATAGGTGCAAGGGATTATATAACGAAACCGTTTAATTCCAGGGAATTATTGTCAAGAATAAAAACCCATATTAAACTTAAGCATAAGAGTGATCAGATAAAGTATATGAATCAGATGCTTAGAGAAAAAAACAAAGGAATGTCGGATAGTATAGTTTATGCCAGTAAAATTCAGGAGGCAATGATGCCTTCAATAGAAATACTCAAAGAAAAATTTATCGATTGTTTTATTTATGAAAAGCCTAAGGATATTGTAAGTGGAGATTTTTATTGGTTTAAGGAATATAAAAATTATACATATTTAGCTGTTGCTGATTGTACAGGTCATGGAGTTCCCGGTGCATTAATGAGTATATTGGGAATATCTCAGCTTAATGAAATTGTAAGGGACAAATTAGATTCTGCCGGAAAGATGCTTGATAGTTTAAGAGACAGGATTAAAAGTACACTTAATCAGAACAATAAAATACCAGATAGAGATGATGGAATGGATATGTCTCTATGTCTTATAAATGAAACAAAAACTCATATGCAATTTTCTGGAGCATATACTTCATTGTTTTTATTCAGTAAAAATGAAAATGGCGGAAGTTATGATTTTCATGAATACAGAGGAGATCAAATGCCAATAGGTATTCATCCAAATGATAATAATAATTTTATGAATTATGATATTGACATAAAAGAGGGTGATATATTATACCTGTTTTCAGATGGTTATATTTCTCAGTTTGGCGGAGATAAGAACAAGAAGTTTCTGGTCAAACGTTTTAAAGATTTATTAACAAGTATTATCGAAATGCCAATGACAGAACAAAAGAAAATACTTGATAAAACCTTAACAGAGTGGCAAGGAACTAATGAACAAACAGATGATGTTCTTGTGGTCGGAATAAAAATTTAGTGTAAGAAATTTAATTAAAAAGTATAAATAAATTATTCCCAATCTAAATATTTTGTTAGATTAAAAAGATTGCTTTGGTTCGAATTAAAATATTATTTTTGTAAAATTAAATTTTTATAAAAAATATTTATCAATTTGGCAGGTGTATGTTAAGATAACCTGTAATTCTGAAGCAAATGAAGATATTAATATTTTTAACTTTCCTGATTATTGCTATATCAACCTATTCTCAGAGAATAAATCTTAATGATTCGGTTATTAAATGCGGAAGTGTTGCCGGATTGAAAATAGGTGATAATATTGATAATGTTAAATTATTAAATTCCGATTTTATATTTCAACCGGACTCTGTATGCAATTATGGAATTGAAGGTGAAGAAGAAGGTTTGTTGGTCATTAAAAATTTGGATACTCTTCTTTTTATGTGGAAAAAAGAGTCTTCACCTGATTTAATTGCAGGATTTTGCATTTTATCAGATAGATTTGTTACAAGTAAAAATACTAAAATAGGATCCACGGTTGCAGATTTTATCAAAAAAGACAAAGACTTTTACTTGAGTAAGGACTATTTTTATGATTTAAATGAGAGCTATTACCCTCCTGACCTTAACAAAAGTATAGGAGATATTATAATTACTACAGCTTTTGAATTTTTTGCTCCTCAGGCAGGAACAATCGGTAAATATAAGACTGATGAAATTGAAGAAAAAACCAAAAAATTTAATGATAAAGAAATCAAATTAAGAAGAATACATATTTTTAAATGGAATTAGAGGTATTTACAGTAATTTATTAAGTATCACATGAATAATTATATTTAAACAACAATAAATTAATGTGTTTATGGAAAATAAAAGAGAAAATAATTCAGTTTGCTGTCCTCCATTCGATCCAACGCCATGGGATGATAAAGTATTCGATTGGGAAAACAAAAAATTTATAAAGGATAAAGTATTTACACTTTTTTACATGCCTGTAAACTTTGGACAAGTAATGAAAAGGCTTGATATGAAAGTAAAAAGTGCAGATGTATCTATTCCAGACTATCTTTGCTTGTCTGATCATACTTCAAAATGGAATATGAATGTTTATCTTGCTGTTGATAAGGAAATTCAAGGTTCTGAGAATTTATTAATAAGCGGAAAGTTTTATAGTAAGGTATATGAAGGACCATTCAGCAATACCGGAAAATGGTGTAAGGATTTTGAAAACAGTGCCGAAGCAAAAGGAATGAAAATAAAGAAAATGTATATGTGGTATACTACTTGTCCTAAGTGTGCAAAAAAATATGGTAAAAACTATGTGGTTATTATAGCGGAAATAGAATAATAATTTTTTAAATAGCTATATTATAACAAATTATAGGACTTCTGACTATATGAGAAAGAGGCAGAGGTGATACAATATTGCCAATTTTTTATTTAATCAAAATTTTTAAAAATTTATTTTGTCGATAATAATATTTTGTATAAATTTGTATAGATTGATTTAGACTATAAAAATATTTAATTAGTCTAAAAATCAATTTGATTGATTTAAAAACAGATTAAAGAATAAATCAATTAAAAGCAATAAGGTGTTACTAATCATAATGTTAATATGAATTTGACAAAATAGAGATAAAATAATCAAAATGAAAAATTGCTGGGAAATAAAAAAATGCGGAAGAGGTCCTAATGGGAAAAATGCAGCTAAAGAAGGCATTTGTCCTGCTGCTGTGGAAACTAGGACACATAATGTAAATAATGGGGTAAATGGTGGTCGTGCATGCTGGGCAGTTGCAGGTTCATTCCATAATGAGAATAAAGATGGAACCATAGAAAGAAAAGCATTTACCTGTTTGAAATGTCATTGTTATAAAAGAGTTTGGGAAGAGGAGCATAAATCAGGTAGTTATGTTGAAATACATGAAATATGCAGAATGCTGGATGATAATTAGTATGTTTAAAAATAATAAAAAAAATGCTAAAAAACAGACTAAATAAAATACTATAGCGTTTTAATATTGAATGATGGAATTGAAAATTATCAGTTATATGCCCAAGCGACAATATTACTGAAACAAATAAGTTTCTAATTTAGTTATTTGATTATAACATTGATAATTGAAATCATTCAAAGAATTTAATAAGAACTAAAAGACTTATTAATGAGTGAGTGTGGAAAACGAAATATGTTATTTGAAAGTGTTTCGGTAACGAACAGGCAAGGCCTCTAATAAAAGCCCGTGTAATTGCAGAAGAAAAACAAAAGCTGTTTCTGATCAGGACAGTTTGTTTTTAGCAAATGCGGATAGTACATATCAACGGTTAAGTCATTGACTTAACCGTTTTTTTGTTGAATTAAATTTTAAATAGATTTATTATTTGTATGAATTTTGAAAGAATATGCAAAGAAGTTTGTGAACTTGCAATAAGTACGGGAAAATATATTTTTGAAGAATCAGTAAAAATAA
>JAUZOY010000185.1 GCA_030706235.1 Bacteroidota bacterium
TTATCTTGATGGATCTTATTTATTGTCGAAAAATGATGTTTATAAGCTATATGATAACATGGACATTGAAAAAACTCAAAACCAATCAAAACATGATGCTATAAAAAAGAAACTGGAAAATTTCATTGCAATCAATACTTATGTTTGCAGTAAAAATAAAATTATCCCCGATTCTTTAAACAATGAAATAGCTGTTAATAAAGCTGAAGAAGCAAAATCTCCTGAAGTAAAATCTGTGAATAAAAATAAATCAGATTTATCCGAAAACATTTCCAATACTAAACCAAATAACAAAGAATTCAACGGTAAATTTAAAAGCATAGACAAACAACTAAAATGGCTCAAAGAGAATAAAATTAGTTATATTTACAACAATTCCGGTAATAACAAAGATTTAAAAACTGAATACTTTATTGTAGCCGGAAGTTTTAAAAAATCATCAAATGCTGAAGGTTTCGTAGAAATCCTAAAGGGTAAAGGAATGAAATCAGAAATAGTATTTAATACAGAATTAAAATTATATCATGTTTATACATTCAAATATACAGACATGTTTACCGCCATTAAAAAACTTCATGAAGCTCAAAATGATGAAAAATATAATAAACAAGCTTTGCTTTTTATAAACTAAGAAATTGTTTTTAAATTCCCTGGCTTTAGCCTAAAACTAAATATAGAATTATGCCTCTTTTAAAATTATTTTTAGAGAAAAAGGTTTACCAAGGGAATATAAATAAATTCTTTTATCACCGACATATTTTGACATTGTTCATTTTTACTTTTCATGAAAATTTATAATACTATATAAAAGACTTTTAACCCAAAAGGTAAAGGAGATTATGTCTTTGTGACTTATAAACCTGGCTCTGACAAATAAAAATTTAATACAGAAAACCAAATAACCATAATGGTATTTTATTTTCAAATCCGTTTTCAATATCATCAGATGCTATATATGAATTGGTTAAACCGGAAATCTGATAATTTGATTTCGACCTGCCTCCAACTTCAATAATATATTTGTCATCAATCATAAAATCACCTCTGTCCGGTACTTCAATATTATGTAGAGATGACACCTGATTTAAAAAAAATGACTCCCTAATATTTCCGATATCAGTCATTTCACCTGAAATACAATAACTAATATTCGGGTGATTTAAATATACTTTTTCAGGTCTTGCAATTTTACTATAACCCTTTCCTCTGTGATAAATAAAATTAATTATTTCTGCTTCTTTTAGATAATTTAAATAAGTAATTACAGTAGGACGAGACATTTCCATACTCGAAGACAATTTACTTATATTAGGTGAAAACGGAACATTTGTTGCCAATACATATAAAAATTTTTTAAGTTTGTTAATATGTCTGATATCCATATTCATAACATATGGTATATCCGTCTCAAGTATTACATTCAATGTATTTGCCAGTTTATAGAAATAAGTCTCTTTATTTTGGAGATAATATGGATAATAGCCATACTTTAAATAATTCTCAAATAGTGATAGCGGTTTAATTTTACTGCAAATTTCAAATGCAATTTTTTCATGATTCCTGATAATTTCTTCCAGCGTATAAAAATCAAATAAAAGACCAGTCTCAATTTCAATAAACTCTCTGAATGACAGACCTTGCATATTATAAATTACAGCTCTTCTGCTTAAATCAGATTTTCCACTATGTAAATGCAAAATTGATGATCCGGTAAAAACAACTTTTAATCCCGGTAAACTATCATAAATATTTTTTAGTTCAATTGCCCAGTTGTTGAACTTATGTATTTCATCCAGAAAAAGGCATTTTCCTCCTCTGATATAAAAATCTTCTGCAAGTTCTAAAATGTTTTTATAAGGGAAAACAATATTATCAAGACTGACATATAAATATTCTTTATTAATTCCATAATCTGATTTGATTTTCTGTAAAATTAATGTTGTCTTTCCAACTCCTCTTGAACCTTTAATACCAATAAGTTTTTCTCCCCAGGCAATATCTCTTATCAGATGTCTTGTAAAAGTAGCATTAAGATTGTTAAGCAAATTTTGATGAATCCTAACTAATTGTTCCATAATTAATAATCTTTGATTGTAATGCAAAGATAACAATTTTATTATTATTTTGTAATTTAGGCTTTACAATTTCAGTTTAAACCTTCTAACTCTCTGATAAAAAACAATATAACATCAGAAAAATTGAAATTATATATTTCCATATACTCCTATATAACTATTTGTAGCAAGCTGATTATCAGTGTTTATTTTGAAGGCATTTCAATGTATGATCAGGTCGCTCCTACGGAGCTAATTGTGTTCAGTACTCTTTTTCTATCTACAAACAGAAAGCACCTACGGAGCTTAAAAAAATTTATCAGTCCAACTCCGTAGGAGTGATCGGTTTGTAGAAAAGCAAAAACTACAAGTTTCAAAGCTCCGTAGGAGTGACCGGTTTGTAGAAAAGCAAAAACTACAAGTTTCAAAGCTCCGTAGGAGTGATCGGTTTGTAGAAAAGCAAAAACTACAAGTTTCAAAGCTCCGTAGGAGTGACCGGTAATTGGATCATGTTATCTGTTTTTTTGTTGGAACGGCACGTTCGCAAATACCTAGTAAACAGAGGATTGTTTTGAGAATATTAACATCGATCTCAGGTCAGTAGTATTTCGGATATGAAAATATATAGATATATCTCAAGATGTAAATTCTTTTACTTTTGCTGACCCAGCATTTCTGAGAGAAAATTGTTTTAAAAACTTTTCGGATGGAACTATACCTTTAATTTGTGTGGATACTGAATATAAAGCTGATAAAGCATATCACCTCTTTTTAAATTCAAACCTTTCCATTACTCCCCAGCCTTTTTCTCCCATCCAGTATGCAATATTCCCTTTGATTGCCCAAAAAACCGTCATTTGGTGATAAAAGAAAGGCTCAATAATTGCAGTAAGGAAAAGTTTTAAAATTTGTAATCGTTTGTAATATTTATGGAAAGTCAATTCTTCATACAGAATTGAAAAGAACGAAAAAGCTACGGCAAAAAGATATATAAAAGCCAGTAACAAAATAAAATATGACCAATTCACATGCCCTGTAATAGCCATTATTGCAAAATAAACAATCCCTGAAAATTCTATTAACGGAGCTAACCACTCAAAAAAGAACCAGTAAGGATAACCTATCATGCCCATAGAGCCATATTTAGGATTAAAAAATACCTTCTTATGCATAAAAAGAGTTCCCATTGTTCCTCTTGTCCATCTGTTTCTCTGTCGGGATAAAGTTTTTATTGTTTCCGGTACTTCTGTCCAACACAAAGGATCCGGAATATATACAACTTCATGTTTTATTTTTCTTTCATACATATGTCTTCTCATACGTACTACAAGCTCCATATCCTCGCCAACAGTTTCATTGCTATAACCACCACATTCAATAGCTATCTTTTTATCGAAAAGGCCAAGTGCACCTGATACCAGTAATAAGCCATTTAATTTACTCCATGCTATTCTTCCCATAAGAAATGCTCTTGTATACTCCAAAATCTGAAACTTTGCCCAGAAATTCCTGGGTATTTCAATATTTACAATATTCCCATTATTAACATTGCATGAGTTTACTATCCTAACAGCACCTCCTGTTGCAATTACCTTTTTATCCGAAGCTTCAATTATTGGTTTAATTAATTTTAGAAGTGCAATAGGGTCAATAACAGAATCAACATCAATTGCTAAGAAATAATCATACTTTGAGACATTTAAACCTGCATTAAGTGCATCAGCCTTACCACCGTTTATTTTATCAATTACAGTCAGGTTGGTAAAAGCTTTGTTTTGAGAGCGATAAACCCCTTTAATTTCTTTAGTAGGAATAATTGGATTTACAAAATAGTCTACCTTTTCCAACTCATATTCTTTTATAACTTTATCAATAGAATCATCTGTACTGCCATCATTTACTATTATTACTTCAAAGATATTATAATGTAAAGCAAGTAATGCCCTTATATTATCAACTATTGTTTTACTTTCATTATATGCAGGTGCAATAATGGATATTGTTGGTGCAAATGGAGATGAATGAATAATATGATAGTCTGCAAATTGTGATTTCCTATTATGGTTAATTAGTATTGTCGCAGATACCAACCCTAAAATAAGATATGACAGACATATGACAAATGTATAGCTCATTATCAGATAATCAAATATATGTTTTATTATCATAATCTTTAAATTCTTTTATCCATTATATGTTTTAAAATCCCTTCCATTTCCACATCAGGATTATTCTTTTCTATATACGCAAGTTCTTCATCATTTATGTTCCCCGTTTGAAACAAAGCCTTTAATGCTTCCATTCTTATATTTAAATCTTTTTCATTTATCAAATTCATAAAAAAGCTATCAGGCTCATCAAATTCGATTTTAGATATACTTTTAATTATTTCTATTTTATTATCCTTATCCTCATTGCTGTATAAAGCTTTTAAAAGCGGTATTGCATTTTTATTTTCCAACTCACCGAGCGTTCTGATTGTCTGTTTTCGAACCTCATACCTTTCATCATTCAGAAGATGGATTATTTCTTTATAAGCTCTATCCTGTTTAAAAGCACCAATCATTTTAAGACAAAACAAAACAACAGATTCATTCTTTGTATTTACATAATCAGAAAATAAAGGTGGTTTAATAGAATTTCGTATTATAATATCATAAATATACAACTGATGAAATTCAGGCAAGGGATGTGTCAATTCGGAAAGAAAAGAAAAAGTATTTTCTTTATCCAGATTTATTAATGCAAGCATCGCTTCTAATTTTATATGCGTTATTGGAGAATGTCTGTATCCTGAAATTTTATTTTTTGTATCAGTAATATCCATCCTGGATAGGACTCTTATGTTCTGCACCGTTTTATACCATAAAAGTTTACTGAATCTTTTAACTGCAAATCTGTCTAAATGAAGCTTAATAAATAGATTTCTTAGTCTGAGAGCAGTATCTCCGATTACATTTGTTTGTAATTGTATCATTCTGTTTGTTAAGATTTTTTTTGAAAGATTTGTCCTGAACTTTTTTATATCATTAAATACTTTTTGCGAATCAGAAACCAGATATTCTATTAATAAGTTATCAATTTTTTGTTTTAACCTGGAATTCAGACGCCTTCTGTATATTAATAATGTATTATCTGCTATTATTACTAATATCAAAGTAATAATACTGACTAAACTAAGGATAATAGAAATCAAAATTACCGGTAATGCAATTAAAATAATATGTCGTGCCAAGTGCTGATCTTCAAGCGTATTTAATATATATTTATCAGGTAATTCATGAACAATATATTGAAATAAAGACGGCTGTACAGATCTGTTTTCAATTATTGAAAAACTTATCAATATTGCCGTATATAATAGAACAGTAAAAAATAATGAAAAAAGAAATATGGTAATATAATTACTCTTTGTCATGCTTTCCAATTTATCTTATTATAATGTAAGCAATACTCTTTTAATTCTAAATGGCAAAACATCAGGATTAAATGGTTTTGTAATATAATCATCAGCTCCCATATTATAAGCCTGACTTATAATGTTTTCTGAATTTATTTCAGAAAGTATTATAACAGGAATTCTATTATCTTTTTTTTTGATATTACTCAATAATTCCAGTCCACTTAGATATGGAACCTGTATCTCTGTAATTAAAAAATCAATATTCCCGTTATTAATAATCTTTAAAGCTGAAAGCCCATCTCCTACAACAGTTATATCATAACCTTCAACTGCAAGCTTTTTTGATAGCAGTAAAGATAATAGTCGATTATTATCACAAATAAGTAGCCTCATATAAAATGCAAATATAACTATTAATATTATTTTATCAACCTTTTATCTTATTTATTTTACATTATAGCTTTTCCCAGGAACCTTCAGGTCTGCTAAAAAATGAATAATTGATTTTTCATGGAATAGATAATAAGTCCGGTTTTGTTGTGAGTTGAGGAATGTTTAACTAAAGTGTCACTACATTTAAATAGATTGTTAATATCTAAATTAGACATTTCAATAAATAATAATGAAAAATAATAAAATTAGTTATCACATTATTAAAATATTATTTAGGTTATTTGTTTATAACAAATTATGCAAATGCTCAGCATTGGGAATGGGCAAAAAAGTCATATTTAAATTATCACCCTCATAATTCAATTATAAGGACAGATAAACATGATAATTTATATGTGCATTATACAGGTAATTATATAAAAGTTTATGATAATTTTTCAGATAATCAGATGGGAGGTCATGTCTTAGTAAA
>JAUZOY010000186.1 GCA_030706235.1 Bacteroidota bacterium
GGAAAGTCTATGAGGCTGGAACCAATATTAATGAAAAGAGATTATTCAGTAACCGAACTTTTGTCTTATTATATGGGAAACAATACTCCGGAAAGACAAAAGTTCATTATTGAACATCTTAGAATTGAAAAAGATATAGTTGAAAGATAATTAGTGATTTATAGTAAATCTTTATGAAAGAATTTGATCCAAATGATATAGCCAACGTCAACAATAATATATTTGGTTTGCCATATAATACTGAAGATGCAAAGATTGTGATAATTCCTGTTCCATGGGATGTTACTGTATCTTATGGTAATGGTACATCACTTGCTCCTGATAATATTTTTAAAGCATCTGCGCAGGTAGATCTTTATGATGATTTTTTTCCTGATTTCTGGAAAAAAGGTATTGCAATGGAAGAGGTTCCATTACAATGGCTTGAAAGAAATAATGAACTCAGAAGAATTGCTGAAGATTATATAGATTTTCTGGCTAATGGCGGAGATGTTGAAAAATCTGTTGAAATGAGAAATATTCTTTTTAAGATTAATGAAGCATCAGAATTTCTTCATAAATGGGTTGAGCGACAGGCAGCAGGGTATTTAAATAAAGATAAAATTGTGGCAGTTTTAGGCGGAGAGCATAGTTGTCCGCTTGGTCTTATAAAAGCACTGGCAAATAAATATGATAATTTTGGAATCCTGCATATTGACGCTCACTCAGATTTGAGAAATGCTTATGAAGGTTTTACATATTCACATGCCTCTGTTATGTATAATGTACTGCAAATACCTGAGGTTAGTAAGTTGGTACAAATTGGTATCAGAGATTATTGTGAGGATGAATTAAATACTATTAATAATTCGAATGGGAGAGTAAAGACCTATTTTGACAGAGCTTTGAAAGAATCTGCATATGAAGGAAAATTGTGGAAAACTCTAACTGAAAATATTATTGACGATTTACCGGATAATATTTATATCAGTTTTGATGTAGATGGCTTGGATCCGAAATATTGTCCAAATACAGGTACACCGGTACCAGGAGGAATGGAATTCGAAGAAATAATGTATTTGTTGAAAAAAATAGTACTCGAAGGTAAGAAAATAATTGGTTTTGATATCTGCGAAACCGGATATTCCGAATCAACTGAATGGGATGCAAATGTTGCAGCTAGAATACTCTACAGGTTATCAGTATTTACTGCAAAATCCAATAAATTATAAAAGATTTAAATTATTTGATAATAAATATTTATAACTTTATTCAATAGTCCATTGAAAATCAAGTAGTTTTTTACTATGAAACAGTAGCTCGTTGATTATTTTCTGATTTTTTATTGAATTTGGGATTATTCTTTTCTGATTGTATTATGTCTGTTGAGAAATATAGTTTTCTTGCAAAACGGTTTAAAAAAAATCTATAGATTTGTATAAATTTTAAATGTTTATTATGATTAATAAGACTTTATCGTTGGCTTTTGCAATTGCATTAACAATATCATCAATTATTATAAGCTTGAATACATTTGCTCAGGATAAAAATTATGTGAATTCAAAGTATTTATATCAGACATATAAACCATATACCCGATGGTGGTGGTTTGCATCAATGATTAAAGAGGATGATGTACGATATCAGTTAGATTGGGTGAAAGCAAACAACTTTGGTGGTGTTGAGATCGCTTTTGTATATCCGCAAAACGCCAGAAAGAAAGGGGCTAAAAAGGATACGACGTATACTCCCCGTCAGGCCTGGCAAAGTAAAGAATGGACTGATATTGTTGCTTTTACAAAGCGTTATGCTGATAGTATAGGTTTGGGCTGTGACTTTACATTCGGTACCGGCTGGCCTTTTGGAGATACTAAAGTTCCAAGAGAGGAATCAACACAGACATATAATGAAAAAAATGATAGTGCAAAATGGACTTACCTGTCTGTTTCGTGGGAATATCCTAAAAAAGGATTCATTATGAATCATATGGACAGTATTGCTTTAAAGCATTATGCTGATAGAATGGGTAATGCTCTGAAACCTGCTATGAAAGGAAGTGCTTCGGCATTATTCTGTGATTCGTGGGAAGTGGAAACAAGGAAGATCTGGACTAAAGGATTTGATACTGAATTTCAGCATCGTTACGGTTATGATGTAAAACCATTTATGGATAATATACTCAAACCTGATAATGCAGATGTCTTTTATGATTATATGAGGCTTGTTGGTGATTATGTTATGAAGCAGTTTTATATTCCGTATACTCAAATGACTCACAAGTTAGGTGGTTTTGCAAGAGTTCAGGTAACAGGTGCACCGGTAGATTTAATAACAGGATTTTCTCATGTAGATGTACCTGAAAGTGAAGCAATGCTTTATAATCCGTATTTTTCAAAAATTGCTGCATCTGCAGCCGCTTTATCATCGAAAAATGTAGTGTCATCTGAAACTTTCACATGCACTTATGGTTATCCGAAGGATTTTGTAACAGGTAAAATTTTACCTGATTATAAAACAATGGAAAAAGTGGCAGATCTGAAACTGGTAGCCGATGCAATGTTTGCCAATGGAGTCAATCAGATTTTCTGGCATGGAATGCCTTTTAATCCTATAGGATGTGATTCTTTGCATTTTTATGCTTCTGTTCATGTCGGAGCCAAAGGAAATCTTTCAGGTAATTTGTCAGAATTCAATTCATATTTGCAGAAAGTTTCAGAATTTATGCGTAAAGGTAACAGTTATTCTGAAGTTGCTGTTTATCTTCCTACCGAAGATCAGATAATGAAGCAGGAATTGCCCAAAGAATTAAGAGATAAAGAAATATTTGGATGGGGAGAATACGAAATGAGGTATGTAAAGATGCCGGAAGAGGTTAGGGGATACCATCCGCTTTGGATAAATAATGACTTTTTATCAAAGGCAGAATATAAGAACGGTAAATTGATTTGCGGAGAGTTAGTTTTTAGTTCTCTTTATATTGATGTAAACTATATGGACATAAATTCTCTCAGAACGATATCAGTGCTTGCTGAAAAAGGATTTCCAATTTGTCTGAAGAAAAATCCTAAACAACCAGGTAAAAATAAATCACTGGAATATGAAAATTTATTATCAAAATTAAAAGGGTTTAAAAATGTAAGTAATGATTTTACAAAAGTTCAAGAAGATAAGCCACTGCTGGAAGGAAAAGATCTGCCTGAATACTGGTGTCGTAAAGAAGGCGAAAATTATTATCTGTTTATTGCGAACCCTCAGGCTAAAGATCTTCAATATCCTTTAAAATATGGTCAGGCAAAACCTAATAAAAAAATTAATAGAAAGGTTACATTGAATATTAATGGTAAAACAAATAATATTGATTTGATGTTTACACACAATCAGTCAGTTATGATCTACGTAAATGAAAATGGTAAATATGAATTAATTGATTTAGGATATAAAAATGAATGATATTTATTTATCATTTATTCTTTTTTATTTCATCTACAATTGATACGATATTATTCTTGTTTGCTATGTAGGCCCTGACTCTTAAATGTTTGTTTAAAGAAGTCCTGTAATGTTCATATTGGACAGGTTTACCACTTAATACAACCTCTGAATATAATTTTAGCCATTCAGGTTCAAGATCCGGCATAACATGAAGCATGGTTTTTCCTATGATATTCTTCCTTTCTAAACCTGTAAGATTTTCATATGCTTCATTTATTGAAATATAAATAAAATCGACAGGGTTGCCTTTGTTATCTGTAACTGTTTCATATAATGCAAGTCCCAGAGGAACATTTTCAAAAAGAAGTTTGAATTTTTCTTCACTTTCAGATTTAACCAAATATGCTTTTTCAAGCTTTTCATTTGTTATGGTAAGTTCTTCATTTAAAGTCTCAAGTTCATCCTTTTGGAGATTAATTTTTGTTTCTTCCAGCTTTTTATCAGTAATATCATCAACTATTGTAACAATATTGTTTTTTTCAGGAGAATAAGCTTTAACCTTAAGAAATCTGTCCAAAGATGCACGATAATGTTCGAATTCTCTGCTTTCTCCAGTCATTACAACATTAGAATAAATGTCAACCCATTCTTTTTCAAGTTCGGGCATCACCTCTAAAATAGATTTTCCTATAATTTTATTTTCTTTATGACCGGTAAGCTTTACATAAGATTCATTTACTGAAAGATATATGAAGTCAGAAGGCTTTCCGTCTTTATTTATTATTGATTTAAAAATTGCAATACCCAAAGGCATATTTTCAAATAATAATCTATAGTTTTCTTCACTTTTTTCTCTTTCATTAAAGGTTTTTATAAGTTCCTCATTGACAAAACTTAGCTTTTCATTTATTTCTGAGAATTTTTCATTTGATTTAATTAATTCTTCATTCTTTTGCTGAATAACCAATTCATTTTCCTTTCTCTCTGTAATGTCTGATCCGTATATATATATATATTCAGTTTCCAGGTTTTTAGATATGTTAAGCAGTAATATTCTGCCTGCACAGATTACTTCTGTTTTAAACTGAGGCTGTTCATTGGTTTTACCTATAATTGCATCCCATTCTTTATTTAATAATAATGAATCATCCTGTATCATTAAATTCATTAGTTGTTTACCGATAGGATTTGAGTAAATAATTTCATTTTCAGGATTAATACATATTATATAATTGGGACTTTGTTCAGGAAAATTTGCCAGCCATTTAATCTTTTCTTCAGACTTTTTGCTGTTTGTGATATCAAATTCAATTCCTAAAACTTCTACAGGTTCATTGTAATTATCTTTTATTATTGTTATACGTGAATGAATATTTTTAATTGTATTTTCAGGGTATTTAATACGGAATTCTATATGTTCTATGCCAAAATATTCTCTCATATTTTGAATTGATGTCTCGATGATGGGTACGTCTTCTTCAATTATCATTTCTAATATCTTTTTATACGTAATTTCTGTTTCAGGTGGAACTCCATAAATTTCATACATCCTTTCGTTCCAGCAAAGTTTGCCGTTCCTCAGATTTAATCTCCAAATTCCGACATTTGTTAAATTTAAAGCTGTTTTTAATACTTTATTTTCTTCTTCAATCTTTTTAATCTTAATTTCCAAATCATCATTTGATACAATGTTTTTCATTTTAATATATTTTTATAACCGTTTGTAATAAAATTATTTTAAAATATTTATGATAGTTATATTCATGCCTGCATTATGCTATATTTTTAATATTTTCTACTATTACAACAATATTGTTTTTCTCAGGAGAATATGCTTTCACTTTCAGGTATTTACCTAAAGATGAACGATAATGTTCGAACTCTTCACTTTCACCTGTTGTTACAACTCTTGTATAAACTTCAAGCCATTCTTTTTCAATTTGGGGCATTACCTGTAATAATGTTTTACCTATTAATGAACTTTCTTTTATATCGACAAGCTTCACATATTCTTCATTAACAGAAATGTATATGAAATCTATCGGTTTTCCATCTTTGTTTAATATTGCTTTCGCAGTTGCGATACCCAAAGGCATATTTTCAAATAGCAATCTGAATTTTTCTTCACTTCTTTCTCTTAAATTATAAGTATTTACAAGCTCTTCATTTAAAGATTTTAACTTTTCATTATTATTGATTAGATTTTCATTAGTTATAGCAAGTGCTTCGTTTTTTTGCTGTATAACGAGTTCAGCTTCTTTCCGTTCAGTGATATCAACACCGTATATATTTATATAGTCAGAATCAGGATTTTTTGCAAGAGTCAAAAAAATTATTCTTCCGGCACAGATTACTTCTGTTTTCCATCGGTTAATGTCTTTTGTTTTATCAATAATTGACTTCCATTCGCTGTTTAAGTTCTGTGAATTTTCATCAATCATCAGTTTCATTAATGGGTAACTGGATTCATTTGCATAAATTATTTTATAGTCAAAATTGATGCACATCACGTAGTTAGGGCTATGTTCCGGTAAATTTGCAAGCCATTTTATTCTTTCTTCTGTTTTTTTATTAATTGTAATGTCAAAAGTAATTCCCAAAATATCTTCTGGTTCATTGTATTTGTTTTTTATAATTGTTATTCCTGAATGTATATATTTAAAAGTATTGTTGGGTGTAATAATTTTATAATCAATATATTCTGTTGAGTGGTGTTCTGCTACATTTTGAATTGATGTCTTCAATGATGGTAAATCTTCAGGAGCTACTTTATCCAGCAATTTTTCTAAAGAAATCTGAGATTCTGCAGGGATGCCAAATATTTCAAATATTTTTTCATTACATGAAGTTTTTTCGTTTTTTAAATTTAAGTTCCAA
>JAUZOY010000187.1 GCA_030706235.1 Bacteroidota bacterium
CTTATACATCAGAATACCTAAATGAACTTGAAAATAAAGTAACCAGAAACAAAGATCAGATACAACTTTTGAAATATATTGTTTCTCTGGATAATTACTACAAACTAAAACTTGAAACCCAATCTCTTCTGACGGAAGAACTTCAGGATAATTCAGAAAATAATGATAAAAAATCTATAGAGCTTATTGATAATAATATAACTCAGCTCACAACGCTAAAATCTGACTATAATAAACTTTGGCTTGAATATTATAAGCCCGATAATCTTAATTTTATAAATGATAAATTCAACAGATTGATTTCATATTTCAATGAAACAAAGGAACAGATAATTAATAAAAAAATTGAATCTCCTTTAATTAAAAGCAAGTGGATATATAAAAAATTAAAACATGGAAAATTTGCCACAGAAGCAACTTTCTATAAAGAGTTTAATGTCAAAGATAAACCTGATTCAGTAAGATTACAACTTATAGGCGATACATATGCCAAACTCTATATAAATGATAGTCTTGTAAGCAACGTATACGCACGTAAATGTCTTTCATTAATAGTAGATTATAAAAAAATAAAATATATAGATATAACTTCATACATAAAACCGGATACTATTAATACCTTTGAAGTAAAAGTACAGAATTTTAATGAAAAAGGTGCAGCAGGATTCAACCTTATTGCTAAATTTTATAATAAGGGAACTGATTATACAATTAATTCTGATGAAACATGGATATGTAAAAATAGTGAAACTAAATGGAAATATGCCTCTTCAAAAGAATATCCTTCTCCTGTTATTGAGCCAAATTTCAAAAACGGAAGAACAAGCTGGATAGAAAGATAAATTAAAGTTTTAGATATAAATACAAATTATCATTTAAATAAATGAAAAAAATAATATTATTAATAATTGCAGGATTATTCCTATTAGGGAATAATGTTGAAGCTAAGCACAGAAGGTCAACAATAAAATCAAATAAATCAAATCACAACAGCTCATATAGAAGTTCCAAGAAAAATTCTCCCGGAAGTTATAAAATTCATAAATCTCACAAAAGGAAGAAAAGATAAATTTGTTTAATCCGGCTTATGATAGAAAGCCAATTTATTTTACCTTAAAAGTTCAAAAAAGCCTGTTCTTTCTGAAATCTTGTTGTTGTAATCTTTAAACATTATAACGTAATAATAAGTTCCTTCAGGTAAATTGTTACCTCCTTTTCTGCCATCCCAGCCATTTTCAGGATTAGTCCATTCATAAACCATTCGTCCCCAACGATCAAATATTGTCCCTTTAATATATTTAATACCTGATAATTCAGGTTTGAAAATATCATTATGATTATCTCCATCCGGAGTGAAAACATTGGGAATTTTAATTTTAATTAATTCATCATCGACATAAATTGTTAATGTAGCTGAATCGTTACAACCTATTGAATTTATCACATTTAAAGATGCTATATAATTCCCTTTTTTATTGTAAATCGTTGAAACATTTTTTGAATTTGAAGTATTTCCATTACCCAAATTCCATGAATAAAGTACATTATCAAAATTATTATCTGATGAAAATTTCACAGTTAAAGGACTTGGGCCATGCAATGTATCTGCATACGGCGCAGATTTTATGCTGTCAACTAATATAGTAATATTTGTATCACTAATACCGCATTGATTTATTACTTTTACAGAATATTTTCCTGATTTATATACATAAACAGAGCGACTTGAATCATTAATATTCCAAAAGTATCTATTCCCTCCGTTAGCCGTTAATAAAACAGAATCACCTGCACATATTTCCATTTTCTTGTTTGTAGTAATAAATCCCACAGGAGTTGTAATGAATCTTATAGATACTTTCGATGCTTTGCTTATACACGCACCAATTTGTTCTGTTATCCAAAAGTTTTCAGGCATCGAAGTATTTACGCCATGAGAATAACCGGAATCAATTATATTTTTAAGCAAACTATCACTATACCATTTAATAATTCCACTGTAACCGGTGTATGAATCTTTAACTCTTATTGTATCAACACTACTACCTATACAATAGCCATCTGAGACATCTGAAACAGGGGGTAAAGGAATTCCTGAAACTTTAATGTATTGAGAACTTGATTCAGCACAATTTGTATTACCGACAGAATAAGTAATCTTCACACTATCATCGCTATAATTTTTTGGATAAAAGATTCTTTCAAATACTCCTTCACCACTCCATTCGCCTCCTTTTGTACCTGTTACGAGTGAATCTAAAATTACAGGATTTGATAATTCGCAAATATTTTCAGGAAGTTTCCATTCTGGTGTTAGTATTGAATATAACCCTCTGCATCCATAATTTAAATATATCGGGTTACCTTTAATATCATAATCAACTCTTGCGCCGGTTAAACCAATTAAATTATTTGTATTATAAGTTACAGAATCAATACATGAATTTCCAAAACCCATTATAAGTTTATAAGTTCCGGGATTAGAAGTGTTTAAATTTGGGAAATGCTCTTGTTTTATATTACCTCCACATTGAAAAATTACATACAAAGTATCCGTTAAATCCTGAAAAGGTTTGAAAACATTCTTTAAATAATTAATATCAACATTTTCACTCCCTATTAAAACGACTCTGCTTCCGGGTGGTAATTTTCCTGCAATAGGTTCTTTTAAGATTCCGCAACTTTTTAAACTACTATTAAGAGCATTTAATATTTCAGATGATTGGGAATTACATATGCCTCTCCATGGATTATTTGGCCATTTCACATTCAATTGATTTGCTATATTTGAGCCGGTATAACCTGCATTCAATTCATTAGGGCCAACTGTAAATGAAACCATTTCATACATAGCTTCATTATTTACCGGTGCACAAGGATCTACCAATATGCCTGTTATTTCAAAACATTTATTGGATTTCTGTGCGAATGCAATTAAATTAAAAAGAAAAGCAATTATTACAATTCCTGTTAATTTTAGAGAACCAATGACTCTATTATGCATTTTCTTATTATAACTTTGTTTTATTTATATATCAAAGACAAACTTACGTATTTTTTTATTAATTCAGGATAAATAAACTTGTTTTATTATTTAAATTTTAAACTATAAAACTTTAAATTCATATCCATGATTAAGTGCATAATCAATAAACTCAGGAAGAGCTCCATACAAATTCTTTTTTGCTTTTTCACTGTCATGAAAAACAATAATTGAACCGGGTTTAAGATTACATATTACATTATCCAGACATTTTTCAGGACTTATTTTATTTTCAAAGTCATAACTTATTATTGTCCATAATATTATCCTGAAATTTCTATTCTTTAAAAAGTATACTTGTGATGGTTTTATCTTTCCATATGGCGGGCGAAATAAATCACTATCAACCAATTCTTTACATTTGTAAATATTTGCATAATAATCCTTATTGGAAGTTTTCCACCCTGAAATATGATTATAAGTATGATTTCCTGTAGAATATCCTCTACTTATTATTTCATTATAAGTATCAGGAAATTTTCGAACATTATCACCTACACAAAAAAAAGTCGCTTTGATTTTTTTAGAATCCAGAAGATTAAGTACCCACGGAGTAATTTCAGGATGAGGCCCATCATCAAAAGTTAGATAAATCTCTTTTGATGAAGTATAAATTTTCCAGGATATACTTTTTTTAGTAAGTCTGCTAAGGAAATATGGAGATTTTACAAACATTTACCTGAAATTAAATCATATAAAAAATGGAAAATGTAAATTTAATTTTTTTTACATTTTCCATTTTAAAAATCTAAGCTTTATTTTTAATCCTGTTGTTGTTCAGGTTGGCCTTGTTGTCTTTGTTGTTGACCGCCACCTTCAAGCATATATCTATTGTAGAATGATTTAAATTTACCTTCAATATTCTTTGCCAGGACATCCTGTTTGTAACCTTTAGAAAGTTCAATCAATCTCTGCATAACAGACAAATCTCTTTGCTTATCATTATCTATATCTTTTGCCATACTTTTATTGAATGCAAAATAATAGTTTAATTCGCGATCATAAATTTCAGATAATCTATTTACCAGATTATTAGCTTTATCTATAGCACCAGCTCTATAGTAAGCTTCAGCAACAGGTAAAATAAAATAATTGTAAGGGACCGATTTTTCCGGCATAACTTCCAGACATCTATCAAGACATTTAATTGCTTTGGAAATTTTACCTTCATTGATAAGTTCATTGGCTAATCTTGCAAAATTATTTCTGAAGTTCATTGTCATTCTCATATTTGTTTCATCAAGATATACTTTGGGATTATCCATATTTCCCCATTTGAACTTATACATAAGGTTGTCATACATTTTATCAGTATTTATTCTGCCGGTCTGGCCATCGTGACTTATAGTCTTTATTGGTACCAGCCTATATGCCAGGCCTTCAAGTTGCATATAGCTATCCAAGCCGATATAACTATCATTTCCGGTAGTAATTGCGAAATAGACAGGTCGTTTCCAATTAAAATGGGCAAGAAGATCCAAAACCATTAGCGAATTTTTCATTACTCCATAACCTTTAACATCCCATTGTAATGCAGATACCATCTGACTTGCAAGATTTCCGGATACAGTTCCATTTTTAAGACACAGAGTAGAATCAACCTTCAGACTAAACTTTCTAGATGGAAAATACTCAATTAAACCTCTTGAAGTCTGATATTTTGTTCTCGGATCATCGCTTGAAACAAAATCAATCATATCTTTTACATCCTGATATTGATCTTTCAATTTATCATCTTCGATAAAATAAATATAATCCCTAGTTCCCTGACGATATTTTTCATTAGTCAGCGAAAAAGGAACAGGATCCCCATCATAAGTTTTACGTTTCATCTGATCTATATACCAGTCAGTATTTAAAAGGCTTAAATTAACGACCTTAACATCCGTCCTGAAACCTTCAACTTCCTGTACATTCCAGAGAGGAAAAGTATCATTATCTCCATTTGTAAATAAGATTGCATCCTTTTCACATGACATAAGATAATCCTTTGCAAAATCTGTTGAAGTATATCTGTGTGAACGGTCATGATCGTTCCACCCGCCTTTTGCCATAACAACAGGCACACACAACAGACAAACCAATGTTATTACAATAGACCTTATTACACCGGGAATTTTATCACCAATTTTATCATATATACCAATTACGCCAAGACCAAGCCAGATAGCAAATACATAAAAAGAACCTGCATATGCATAATCCCTTTCACGTGGTTGATAAGGAACAGGATTAAGATAAATATTTATAGCTATACCTGTCATAAAGAAAAACAATAATACAACAAAAAAATTATTTTTATCTTTAGTATAATGATAAATTAATCCTAGCAAACCAAGAATTAATGGCAAAAAATAAAATTTATTCATACCTTTGTTTCTTGACATAAAGTCGGGAAGATTATCCTGTGGTCCTAATCTCATTTCATCTATAAATTTAATGCCACTTAACCAATTTCCTTCTGTTGAACCGCCATTTCCCTGAATGTCATTCTGTCTTCCTACGAAATTCCACATAAAGTATCTTAAATACATATGTCCCAGTTGATAACTAAAGAAGAATCTTAGATTTTCACCAAATGTAGGCTTATATAAAGTTTCTGTCTTCCCCTCATTATTTGTCACTTCAATCGGAGTTCCCTTAACATTTCCCCAATTTTTATATCCGGTAATATGCTCACTTTGTGAGCTATACATTCTAGGGAAAATTGTACAGAAACGGCTGTCATAATTCGGGATAGTATTCTTTCTCGCATCAGTAATAATATATTTACCTGCTTTTTCATCTTTAGTGTATACAGGGGTTCCGTCTTTATAAGGTTCCTGAGAATCTAAAGGAGCATTATAATATTGTCCATAACCGATAGGCCAGTCTCCATACTGTTCTCTCAATAGGAATGAAAGTAAACTTATAGCATCCTTAGGCGCATTTTCATTCAAAGGAGTATTTGCATTGGATCTTATCACCAATGTAAGGAAGGTTGAGTAACCAATTATAATAAAAGTTACACATAGTACAATAGTATTTAAAATAACTTTACCTTTTTTGCGGGTATACCAGAGTCCCCATATAATACCACCAATCAAAACTATAAAGTAAAATACAGTACCGGAATTAAATGGGAGACCTAAAGAATTTACAAAGAATAATTCGAAATATGCAGCCAGTTTTACTACCCATGGAATTATCCCAAACTGTATTAATCCTAAAA
>JAUZOY010000188.1 GCA_030706235.1 Bacteroidota bacterium
CCTTACATCGCAACGCTCAACCATCTACCCTTGCTTTCTTCCGAATCTGGGGGAGTTTGACAGGAGCTGTTCGTATAAGACTTACCCGATGCAAAAGTACAACTTTTTTTTAATATGCAAACAAATTAGTTTATAAAGTTTGTAAAGTTTATAAACAATTCATCATTTAAAACTAAAAACTTCATTACATGACTTTGCAAATGGAATTAAAAGTTCAGATAATAATCGGAAGTAAGGTTTTTATAATCCTGTGTGTAGTTTCCGTTTTCATCTCTTATTACAAGCATCCGGGAATTGATGTTATATTGAGGTATGAATGATAATTCCATTAAAATTCTGACAGGTTGTGAATTGATATTTGATTTTACCAATAATTCTTTATGACAATACAATCCTTTCAGAAAAGCATATTCTTTAAATTTTATTTCTGAATTATATGGTAATACCAGACAAAACCTTCCATTTTTATTCAACAATCTGCAAACGCTCTGTATTAGTTCTTCATAAGTTAAACTATCAGAATGTCTTGCTTTATTTCTTGAATTATCGGGGGATTTAAGAGAATTTATAAAATAAGGCGGATTGGATATAATAAGATCATATTTATCCACAGATTTGAAAGAATATTCCTGAAAAGAGATATTAAGCAGCCTTAATCCCCTACTCCATTTACTTTTTTCAAAGTTTTCTTTTGCATCGGCAATAGCATTCTCATCTATTTCAATTGCATCGATATTTACAGGGATAGAAGGTTCAAACTTCTGTGCAAGCATAAGTGCAAGTATACCCGTTCCGGTACCAACATCCAAAACACTTCCGGCATCTGCGAGGTTTGTCCATGAGCCCAACAGTACACTATCCGTACCAATTTTCATCGGACTATTGTCCTGCTTAACAGAAAATTGCTTAAAATTGAAATAGCTTTTCAATTATGAGTGATGAGTTGATGAGTTGATGAGTTGATAAAAAGAAATTTTCAGTTCAAAATTTTATAAATAAAGCTCAATCAAACCTTCAGGAGCGTTTATATACAATATTTTATTTTCAGTATCAATTTTTTCAATTATACTATCAACATAAGGAATTAAAATTTCTTTTTTATTCCATCTGACATGAAGGATAGTCTGGTAAGTAAGAATGGAATAATCTTCAACAAAGCCAATTTCGCTTAGCTGTTTATCAATTACTTTAAAATTTATAATGGAATCAAATTGAGAAGCCGTAGAATCTTTTTTAAGTAATGTTTTTCTAAAATAAATATTTGACTTCAGAAATTTTCTGGCATCAACTTCTGAATCTACTCCATCAATTTTAATTCTGATTTTTCCATCAGGATTGATATGAATTATTTTAAAAAAATAAGGAACCGGTTTTCCTTCTATTTGGATAAAAACCGGTTCCCCTTCAGGAAATTCATTAATTAAATCTGAATCTATGTTTGTTATTAACTCACCTTTATAACCGTATAGCTTTGAAATTTGCCCTGCGCGAAAAAGTTCATCATTATTCATAGATCAGATTCCGATACTTTATTCAGCCTGAGGAGTTTCTTCTGCAGGAGTTTCAGCAGGAGTTTCTTCAGTAGTATTAGCTTCAGCTTCAGCTAATTCCTGAGCAAGTTTACTTTGTTGTTTAGCAATTGCAGCAGCTCTTTCTTCTTTTATTTTAGATTCTATTTCTAGTTTTTTCTTCTGTTCTGCAGTTAGTTTTGAGTTCTTTTCCTGTATTTTCTTATCTAATCTTTCCTGTTTATCTTTCTTCCATGCTGTAAATTTTTCTTCTACCTGGTCAAGAGTCAGGGCACCTTTGGTTACACCTTTTAAAAGATGATTTTTATAAAGAATTCCTTCATAAGATAGTATAGCACGACAAGTATCAGTTGGAACTGCTCCTGTCTGTACCCATTTCAATGCTTTTTCAGCATCTAATAAAATAGTAGCCGGTGAAGTTAAAGGATTATACGTACCAATACTTTCAATAAATTTTCCATCTCGTGGTGCTCGACCATCCGCAATAACAATATGATAAAAAGGATTACCCTTCTTACCTCTTCTCTGTAATCTGATTTTTGTTGGCATTTTTTACGTGTTTTTTAATTACTAAATTTGTTTTAAACAAGGCGCAAAGATACACTTTTTTTATATATCCTAATGAAAACGACAACCAGTTTATATTTATTATTAAAATTTATTTATTATATTCTTGTATTTTCCAAAAAAGTACTACTTTTGCAACGCATTTAAAAATGGCGAGGTAGCTCAGATGGTTAGAGCGCAGGATTCATAACCCTGAGGTCACGAGTTCAACTCTCGTCCTCGCTACTAAGTTAACCCCTGTAAGTTTATAACTTGCAGGGGTTTTATTTTAAGAGAACTTTATAATAATTTCTTTAAAATCAATATTCATAATCTACTACTTTCACTGATGTATTAAATAAAGTTTAAAATTGAATTTATGAAAAAAATTTTAATTTTTTTATACCTTTTCTCCTGCATCCATTGCTTTAGTCAGAATTCACCAGGAATAGAATTTTTTAATCAGGGAAAAATAAAATTTAAACACAAAGATTTCAAAGAAGCTGTATTATACTTCACAAAGGCAATAGAAATTAATCACAATTATGCTGAAGCTTATTACAACAGAGGTCTTGCAAAAGATGAGTTAAAAGACATTAATGAAGCAATTATAGACTTCAGTAAAGCAATAGATATTAATCCGGAATATGCTGAAGCTTATTATTGCAGAGGTTTGGATAAAATCGAGTTACAAAATTTTCAGGGAGCTATAGACGATTTCACTAAAGCAATTGAAATAAAACCTGATTATTCGGATGCATATACTAATAG
This sequence comes from Bacteroidota bacterium, assembly GCA_030706235.1. Lineage (GTDB taxonomy): Bacteria > Bacteroidota > Bacteroidia > Bacteroidales > GWE2-29-8 > JAUZOY01. The sequence continues at coordinate 2,847 of JAUZOY010000188.1, forward strand.
AGGAGCTGCAAAAAGTGAATTACAAGATTATAAAGTATCTATGGAAGATTATAATAAAGCAATTGAAATTAATCCCAAGGATGAAATCGCCTATAAAAACAGAGGAATTGTAAAAATCTATTCAAATGATAAAGCAGGAGGATGTGAGGATTTAAAAAAATCTGTTGAATTAGGAGATAAAGAAGCTAAAAAACTTATTAGAGAATATTGTAAATAAAAAAAAGCCCAAAATTATTCAATTTAATCAAGGGCTTTTTTAATAAAATTTAAATTATTTTTTATCAATTTCAACAGAAATTTTCTTATATTCTGTTGCGATTTTTTTAATTTCATTTATAGCATTTCTTGCTCTTCTTGCAGCAGCTTTATTTCCTGCTTTTACTGATGCATCGTGATTAACAGTAAATTCTTCCATTAATTTTTTTACTTCTGAACCAATTTGGTCCAATGTTTTTACTTCGCTCATGTTATTTATTTTAATTGTTTATAATTATTAATATTATATTTTACAAGATTACTGTATAACAATATTATACAATACTAAAATTAAGATTACTTTATTGCTGCAAGCTTTTCAGCAAGTTCAAGTGTTTTGTTTAATTCATCTTTTTTCAGATAATATAATATATTTTTACCATCTCTGACAGAGCCCAACAAACCTTTATCTTTTAAAATTCTCAAGTGATGTGAAGCAGTAGCCTGATCAAGTCTTAATTTTGTATATACCTCAGTAACACTAAGTTTTGTGTTTTCAGGCTCTAGCATTTCAATAATACTTATTCTCAAGGTATGAGCTACAGAGGATATTTTCCCTGCATAATAATCAAATTTTTCTAGGTCAATTTCTAAATTCTTCATCTTTTATAATTTTTAAAATGCAAAAATAGAATTAATTATTTAATTCATGCAAAAAAAATGTTTATTCTTTATCTACATAGTAAAAAAGCTATAATAAATTTCTTCTTCATATTTGAATTCGCACTCATTACACACTAATAATCAGCGCATTACCAAATATAATATATAACAAAAGAACTAAATACTCCGATTTGAAAATTATTTAGACTAAAAAAAAAATTATACAGAGTTAGCGGGAGAAAGTACAGAATTTCATATAAACAAGTAGGGATTAACAGTGATTTATTTCAAAGTTTGTGCAACAAGTTCTTTGAATTTTTTTCCTCTTTCTTCAAAATTTCTGAACATACCATAACTTGCAGCAGCAGGAGACAGAAGACAAATTGTTCCTTTGCGGGTATGTTTTTTTGCAAGTATTACTGCTTCTTTAAAACTATTTGTTAAAAAATAATTTTGAGTACATATTTCCTTACATTTATCAGAAATTAATTTGTATATTCTTGAACCCGCATCTGAGATAAAAATAATGTTTTCTATTGAAGAATCAAGAATAAAATCAACAAGTTTATTATAATTGATTCCACGATCAAATCCACCTAAAAGCAGAGTATTGACATATTTAAGTGTAATTACGGCCTGGATAGTAGCTTCCGGGATTGTTGATATTGAATCATTATAATATATAACTCCATCGAAAGTTCCTGCATATTCTATTCTGTGTTCAAGTCCTTTGAATGAATTTATTCCCTTTGTAATTATTTCTTTATCAATATCAAGAATTATAGAAACATTTATAGCAGCCATAATATTTAAAAGATTGTGACCTCCCTGTAAGTTTCTCTCATTATTAAGAATATTATATGAATACTCACTCAATCCATTTTTTAAACCATGTATTATATTATCTTTAATGAAAGACCCATGATTCAATTCTTCATTTGAAGAATAAGGAAAATAATTTCTAATAAATCTTTGTTCTTTTATTAAATCCATAATATCTTCATCATCTCTGTTGTAAATGCTGTAATCTGATTCAGTCTGAAATTTGAAAATATTGTATTTGGATTTTTTATAGTCTGAATATGATTTGTAATGATCAAGGTGTTCTTCATAAAGATTGAGCAAAACAGAAATATGAGGTGCACAACTGATATATTCAAGTTGATGTGCCGATAGTTCACAAATTATAATTGTATTCTTTTTTATTCTTTCAATAATTCCAAATACAGGTATGCCAATATTACCTGCAAGTATTACATCTTTACCAGCTAACTTTAAAATATGATAAATAAGGCTTACTGTAGTACTTTTCCCTTTGGTACCGGTAACACCTATTATTTTATCTGCGAAAAGATTCAAAAAAATATCAGTCTGAGAACTAATAATAACCCGGTTGTCTATTTTTGAATTTTTTAGTGATATTCCGGGACTTTTTATAATAAAGTCATAATTATTAATGCTTAATAAATAGTCTTTACCTAAAATATATTTTAACTTTTTATCATTTAGTCCGTTTAATTCATCTTCGAGGTTTTCATTTCCGTCAGCAATAGTTAATTGCATTTGAGGGAACAAACTTCTAAGAAGTTTGTAGCTCTCCTTCCCTTCCCTTCCATAACCAAGGATTAAAACATTTTTATTTTGAATTATTCGAAATATTCTTTGCTTAATTGTTAAGATTGATTCATCATCTCTCTCTCTGCAATTACAATTAGATAAACTCACAACTGCTAAATTTAATTTTCACTATAACTAAATATCTTACAGCCAATTTAAAACTTATCTTTTATCTCATTTACAGGTTCAAACCAGGCTGTAAAATGTCTTAAAAACTTAGGTTCATGAATAATTTTATAACCTTTTGAATTTTTCCCGGATTTGACAAGTTCGCCGAAAACCTCAATAACGTAGTCGATATGACTTTGAGTATAAACTCGTCGGGGGATAGCTAACCTAACGAGTTCCATCGGTGCAGGCATCAGCTTCCCTTTTTCATAATATTTTCCAAACATAACTGAACCTATTTCAACACTTCTTATACCACCTTTAATATACAAATCACAGGTAAGAGCCTGACCGGGATAGTTTTCCACAAGAATATGTTTATAAAACTCTTTGGCATCAATATATACAGCATGACCACCGATTGGTCTGACACATGGCACACCAATCTCATTTAGTTTTTCTCCAAGATATGTTGTACTGGTAATTCTGTAATTAAGGTAAGCCGGATCAAAAACTTCTTCAAGACCTATTGTTAAAGCTTCCATATCTCTGCCGGATAATCCTCCATATGTTCTATATCCTTCAGTGATAATAAGAAGATTTGTACATTCATCAGAAAGTTTATTGTCATTTAATGCAAGAAAACCACCCATGTTAACCAATCCGTCTTTTTTTGCACTCATTGTACAACCATCGGCATATGAAAACATTTCATGAGCAATTTCTTCATAAGTATATTTTTTATATTCTTCCTCACGCTGTTTTACAAAATATGAATTCTCAGCAATTCTACAGGCATCAATTAAAAAGATGAC
>JAUZOY010000189.1 GCA_030706235.1 Bacteroidota bacterium
AAAGGATTTTTATTATGCCAGCCTTACAAACGATTAGCGGATATGTGACCGCCCCTTCTACAACTTTAACCGCTCTTACAATGGGAAGCGGAGATTCAAACGTCATTAAAGCGTTTTCAAACTCGCGCGCATTTATTATCGGAATGCACACAAAAAGTCAAACAGCAGGAAATTACCGCATTCGATCTTCAAACTTGCACGACGTTTCAAAAGGTATTAACGTCTATTCAAAAGTTGGTGTTACCGTAAATCATATAGCCGATGTTCCACAACCTGTCGTTTCTCAAGATACTCTTATTATGGAAATGAGTGGAAGCGCAACGAGCGGGGATATTGAAATAGCAGGTGCAACGATTTATTATGAAAACCTTTCCGGTAGTAATACCCGTTTGATTAATCCGAGTGAACTTGCACAACGAGCGGTCAATATTGTAACAAATGAAAACACGCTCGCGCTTGGAACTGCGGGCGGGTATTCAGGTGAAGAAGCACTTAACGCGGAAAATGATCTCTTAAAAGCGAATACAGACTACGCACTTGTCGGGTATCAAGTTTCTGCTATTGCTGGAATTATTGGCATTCGCGGAGCGGATACTGGAAACTTGCGTATTGGTATGCCTGCCGGACTTGATGTTGCTGTAACACGAAACTATTTCATTGATCTTTCTAAAGTATTCGGGCTCCCTCTCATTCCTGTTATTAATTCAGCCTTTTGTCCGGTTCCCACTGCTCCATGTAGTACGATTACAAGAGATGTAGACTTATGTTTATTATACGATTTGGGAATATGAAGTAAATAGCTTCTATTAATTCCGTTCATCTTTATAACCTTGTATACTTTTGAATCTGGAGTTATTGAGAATTTGATTTCAGCCTTTGAGATATTAATAGAAGAACAAAATAGCACTAATGATGAAATTAGTGCTAAATAATAGATTATTACTTTACTATCAGACATTGCTGTTCTCCAATCTCAATTTATTCAAGTAAGATAATGGAGAATAATAAAATGTAACATTGCCAAAGCTAGTATTAATTTATCTAACTAGCCTTAGTGCGATAGGGTATTTGTAATCCTTGCCTTTACTAACAGCAATTGCCGCCACAATACAAAATACAAGATCAGTAATATATATAATTGGCGTTATAAATAGGATTAAACCGCCTAAAATTATTTCTGAAGCGAAAAAAGCAATTCCGATTGTTATTTGAAAATTTAAAGCTTCTTTAATTTGAGCGTTAAAATATTCAGATCCGTCTTTTTTTACAATGAATATAATAATAGGGATTATAAATCCAAAGAAAATACCGCTGGCATGGGTAAGAGATAATATTGTTGATTCATTTTGCTGAGCGGGCATTTAAACTCCTTTTGGTATTTATGCAAAACTTGTCCTTTGTAAGTTTAAATAAAATTATTCTTGAAATAAATTTCCAAGTCCACCTAAAATGCTTCCCTGATCTACGCTTTGTCCGCCAGCCTGAGTAGATGCCATATATATTCTATTAGCTAGTCTGCTTAATGGTAAAGATTGTAGCCAGACTTTTCCAGGACCTCTTAATGCAGCATAAAATAGACCTTCTCCACCAAATATCATTGATTTTATGCCTTTGACCATCTGGATATCATAATCTACATCCTGCGTCATTGCTACAAGACATCCTGTATCAACTCTTAAAAGCTCACCCGGTTTCAGTTCTTTTTCTACAATTGTGCCTCCGGCATGTACAAATACAAGTCCGTCTCCTTCCAGCTTTTGAAGAATAAATCCTTCTCCTCCGAAGAAACCAGCACCCAGTCTTTTAGTCATTGCTATTCCAATTGAAACGCCTTTGGCTGCGCATAGGAATGAATCTTTCTGGCAGATAATTTTGCCATTATATTCGCTTAAATCCATAGGGATAATTTTGCCGGGATATGGGGCAGAAAAAGAAACTCTGCTTTTGCCCTGACCTAGATGAGTAAATACGGTCATGAATAAACTTTCACCTGTAACAAGTCTTTTTCCTGCACCAACCAGCATGCCCATTAAGCTTTTATCCTGTTCTGAACCGTCGCCGAATATGGTTTTAACTTCTATTCCTTCTTCCATATATGTCATTGCACCGGCTTCAGCTATTACGCTTTCCTGTGTATCAAGCTCAATTTCAACCAGCTGCATATCATCACCAAAGATTTTGTAATCTATTTCGTGTGCATTTCTCATAAATATTCTCCCAAACAGTTACCTGAGAATATTATATTAAACTTTTTTAATTCTTAGCAAATTTATTTTTAATATTTAGATAAACTAAACATTTTCATTAAATCATGATTAGACATTTCTGTTATCCATTTTTCACCTGTAGATATAGTTAAATCAGCAAGTTCTTTTTTAGACTTAATCATTTCATCTATTTTTTCTTCAAAAGTACCAAGTGTTATGAGCCTGTGAACATTTACATTTTGAGTCTGACCGATTCTATATGCTCGGTCTGTAGCCTGATCCTCAACAGCAGGATTCCACCACAGGTCATAGTGGATAACGTTGCTTGCAGCTGTTAGGTTTAAACCTGTACCACCTGCTTTAAGTGATATTATCATTAATCTAATATCCTCATTAGTTTGAAATTCTTCAACTAATTTATCTCTACTTATTCTTGTGAGGCTTCCGTGAAAGAATAAAGAATTTTCCTGTAATTCATTTTGGATTATAGTCTGTAAAATATCTCCCATTTCTTTGTACTGGGTAAATATTAATGCTTTTTCATTATTATCAAGTATGCTTTCAAGCAATGAGAGTACTTTATCAGTTTTGCCAGATAATTCCCTATTAAATTTGCCTGATTTATCATATTGAGCAGGATGATTACAGATTTGTTTTAATGCTGTTATTAGTTTGAAAATATGTCCTCTTCTATTTATACCGGAAGCTCCTTCAATTGTCTTCATTGTATTTTGCAGCATCTTTTCATAAAGAGCAGCCTGTTCTTTAGTTAAATAGCAGTATTCATCAATAACATTTTTTTCAGGTAAGTCTTTTATGATTGTTTTATCGGTTTTTAACCTTCTCATAATAAATGGAGAAGTTGCTAGTTTTAGCTTTTCGACTTTACTTTTATCTTTAAATTTTTCAATTGGAGTAGCGTATCTCTTTTGAAAATCATTTATATCTCCTAAATAACCGCTATTAACAAAGTCAAATATGCTCCATAATTCGCTCAATCTGTTCTCAACAGGTGTACCTGTCAATGCTATGTAATTCTCTGCATTTAATGATTTTACAGCTAATGTTTGAGCTGTATCAGGATTCTTAATATTTTGGGCTTCATCAATAACAACTATTTTCCATTCAAATTCTTTAAATCTTTCAGTTTCTATACGTAATATTCCGTATGTTGTTATTATAATGTCCACATTATCAAGGTGATTTGTATCTAAATTTCTTTCAGTTCCGTGGAAAATGGATACATTTAAGCTTGGACCAAATTTTTCGCATTCTTTTTGCCAGTTACCGACTAAAGTTGTTGGGCATACTACAAGAATTGGCTTATCAAGTTTATTTTCTTCTTTTAATTTAAGAATATAGCTAATAACCTGAACTGTTTTACCTAACCCCATATCATCAGCAAGACATGAACCGAGCTTTTTATTTGCATTAGAGTAAAGCCACTTGTAACCGCGTACCTGATAACCTCTTAGTGTTCCTTTCAGATCATTCGGAATTTCTATATCCTCAATCTTTGTACAATCATCAAGTATTCTTTGAATACTTTCATCAGGGTTAAATTCATAATCGTCAAATGATTCAGATATTAAAGTGTGCAGAAGTTCTTTTGATGTTTTGAATTCAGGTAATGGTTTATTGAGCTTCTTAATTAAGAGATCCATATCCTCTGGTCTTAAAAGAACATATTGATCTTTTAATTTAACAATGCCGTCTGCAGATTGAACAAGCTTAAGGAATTCTTCTTTTGATACAGTTGTATCTCCTATAGCTACTTCATATGAAAAATCCAATAGGTCATCAAATGAAATAGTTGAAGAATTTTCTTCCGAAAATATGTTATTAAAATCAATTGAATTTTTTCTTGATTTTGCTTTTAGTACCAGTCTTATAGAAGAGGCATTATTAATATTTTTAGGAATAATAACATTTATGCCTAATTTATTTAAATATAATGATGTGCTTGTAAGTAGTTCAATTAAACCCTGATAATCTAGCTCAGGCGTATATTCACCTTTTGAATTTAATATATCTGTTAATACTGGTAAATATGCTGATGCTATATAAATATGTTTTGCTATGTCTACCTTTGAAAAGGTATTGGCTTCACTAAATAGTTCAGATATTGGTATGAGATCATTAAAGGCTTTACTTGTATCAGTTAAATATAGATGCAGTAAGAATGTTGAACTATTAGAGCTGCTTTGTTCAACTTTTATTACAGGCATAATATTCTTGTTTTTAATAGCCAGACATTCAAGCCATAAAGAGAAGCTTTTAGCAACATTTTTACCTTTTGTTGTAAGTTCATTAAAGCTTCTATGTTTAGTAAATACGCCTAAAATGTCAGATGCTTTTATCTTTGATGATTTTAAGAATGTTAATTTATGTATAATGTGGGTTATGAACAGGCATAAAATGTCATATGCTGTTTTTTCTGATGCTATCAGATTATTTTTTTCATCGAAGTAAATATAGGATGGAATTGATGATTTCAATATATCTATAGTATTTTTTATTTTTTGATCTTCAGCAAGTGGTATATATCTAACTCTGAATTGAGCGTTATCTTCAAAAATAATTTCTGGTATATAATTGTTGGTTCTGACTAACTGGAGCGCTACATATGCGCAATTATATAAAAATTTAGCAGAATTAGAGCTGAAATCTTCTGAATTTTTTATTGTTGTGTGTAGAAAATAATCTAAAACCTGTTCAACTGTTGATTTTATTACTTCTTTTTGTTTATAAATTGTTTTCTGGTTATCTTTATCAAATTCTGGTATATTTTCAAATTCTGTTCTTGTATTAGCTCTTGACCCCATCGATTTTAGATAATATATATAATGATTTGGCGGTGTTACAAGAAATTCAAAGTTCTTGCCATTATAAACCATGTGAAATTCTGTATCTCTGATTGGTGCAAGATTACTAAAAGTGAATATCTTTTCTATTTCATTAGATACAGTTTCATAAATTTCCTGAAATTTAAGCTTAAAGTCTTTTTTATTATAGAAAAGAGGATGCTCTGGCATTATTGCAAAAGCTTCTTCTATATTGACTGTCTCGAAATTTATTTCATTTAATTTATCAACTGTTTTATCTTCTGTAATTGATTCATAAGTTGTACTGCTGCTTATTATAGGCGTTTCTTGCGGAAAAAAGTTTGAATCAATTAATTCTTCGATATTGATACCAAACAAATTGAAAAATTCTAGTGGATTATCATCAATTTTATCAGCAAGATATGAATGTAATGCCATTATATGCGGACATAAATCATTTTCTTTGCAGTTACAGGTATGACTTATGTCTGAAATATCATCAGGAAATATTGATAAATCCTTGCAGATCAAATATAAATCATCGGATATTATTCCAATATCTGTTTGTAATCTTGTTATTAATCTTGAAGATATTTCTTTAGCCAGTAAATCCTTTTGTGTTTCATTTAATGGTTCTATTTTTAGGGTTGTAACGTATTCTTCATTGTCTGAAATGTTGAATATTGCTGTAATAGTATTATTATTTATCGTGAATTTTCTAGGATGTAAACCTATAGGGATTTCGGGTAAATTCTCATTTACCTTTGAATATAGCTTATTTATAGAGCTAATCCAGTTGTTACCCCACAGATCCAGATTAGTATTATTTTTTGATTTATTGTTTTTAGTTAGCATATTAGCATTATAAACAAAACTAACAAGATTTTCTCTGGTGTTAAGAATAAATACACGATTTAACTTATTTTTATTGCTGTTATATTTTCTTATTTTTTCTCGTACTTTTCGTATGAAATTACAAATTCAGCTTTTTTGCGCTTTTTAGGTAGTGGTTTGAAATTTTCTGAAGGATAACCAATAGCCAACATTGTCATTATGATTATATTATCAGGTATATTCAGTTTTTCTTTTACTTTTTTATAAACTTCAGGTTGAACTCCGGTTAGTTCATTTCCCATTCTACCTATAATACTTGCTCCTAATCCCTGATTATG
>JAUZOY010000019.1 GCA_030706235.1 Bacteroidota bacterium
GGTGTTTACTCTCCTCCAAATATGGTTTTTATTGCTGCTATTTTTATGATACTTATTTATTTATTGCACCTTTCAGTAGTTGTTTCCCGTCTCCATGAACAAAACAAAAAACTGATTCAGGAAATGGCTTTGATTAAAGAAAAAATGGACAAGAACTAATTGATAATGGATAATGGATTAAATATAATTAATTTACAAAACTTTAAACATGTTAAGCACATAGCATTGTTAATAAAATAACAAAAATATGTGTTGATATTTATAAATTTATAATAACTTTGCGCGTTTATTTACATAATAAAATAACTGTAAAATACATAATAAATGTCATCCCATAACAATCATAATGAGAGTAAAACTCTGGCAGATAAAATACTGAAAAGCACTCAGGTTTCAGTAGCAAAATGTTACCAGTGTGGTAAATGTTCTGCCGGATGTCCTGTATCAAGTGAGATGGATTATCCACCAAGTATGGTAATCAGAATGTTACAGACCCGTACACCTGAAAATGAAGAAAAGCTCTTAAGGTCAAAGACTATATGGCTTTGTCTTGCATGTGAAATGTGCATTCAACGTTGTCCTATGGAAATAGATATTCCAAAGGTTATGGATTATCTCAGAGAAAAATCGCTGAAAGAAAATAAAGCACATGAAGCATCTAAAGATATTATAGCATTTCATAAAGCTTTTCTGGATTCTATTGAAAAAACCGGACGTTTGTATGAAGTTGGTCTGATTGCTGATTATAAACTTCGTACATTCAATCTGATGCAGGATGTTGCTATTGCTCCAAGCATGTATATGAAGGGCAAACTTGCTATTCTTCCGGATATGATTAAAGATCGAAAAGGTGTAGCAAAAATATTCTCAAAGACCATTAAAAAGAAGGAGGAATAATAATGAAGATAGGACTTTATCCCGGCTGTTCTCTTAAGGGATCTTCAAGAGAATACAATGAATCAGTTGTTGCTATTGCAAAAGCTTTTAATATTGACCTTGTTGAAGTTCAGGATTGGAATTGTTGCGGCGCTACTGCTGCACACAACCTGAGCAAGGAATTATCTTTAGCCTTACCTGCCAGAATTTTAGCTCTCGCTGAAAAAGAAGGATTTGAAGAATTACTCGTTCCTTGCGCTGCCTGCTATAGCAGATTAAGCGTCACTCAACATGAATTAAATGAAGATCAGAATCTCAAAAATAAAATTATTGACATTATCGGAATGGATTACAAAGGAACTACTAAAATTATCAATGTAATCCAGTTTATCGATAAATATATTACTGATCAGATTGAATATAAAATGTTCAGACCATTCAGACATGATGTTGCATGCTATTATGGCTGTCTGATGGTTCGCCCTCACGATATTCTGAAATTCGACAGACCTGAAGACCCTCAGTCTATGGACAAAGTAATGAGAAAAATAGGTGCAAATCCTATTGACTGGGCTTTCAAGACAGAATGCTGCGGAGCAGGTTTTTCAGTTTCCAGAACAGATATCGTTGGTAAACTTTCAGGTAAACTTATCGAAGATGCAAGCGACAGAGGTGCAGAATTAATAATCGTTGCCTGCCCTATGTGTCATTCAAATCTTGATATGAGAAGAGCCGAAATCGAAAAATATCTCAAAAAGAAAAACAAGATGCCTGTACTATATATTACTCAGGCAATCGGCCTTGCAATCGGACTGGATGAAAAAACTCTTGGATTACAGAGACATTTTGTACCTGTAGTCTTAAAAGAAACCGGCGACGATTATAAAGCAGAAAAAAAAGAAGTTACTCAACCAGTAGAAACGGAGGAATAAAATGGCAAGAATAGGCGTTTTTATTTGTCACTGTGGTGAAAATATAGGTGCAACTGTAGATTGTGCTAAAGTTGCAGAAGTTATTAAAAAAGTTCCTGGTGTTGCTTTCAGCACTGACTATAAATATATGTGTTCCGATCCGGGACAAACATTAATAAAAGATGCTATCAAAGAACATAATTTAACCGGCGTTGTTGTCGCTGCATGTTCTCCTCGTATGCATGAACCTACTTTCAGAAAAGCCTGCGCTGAAGCCGGGTTAAACCCCTACCTCTGCGAAATGGCTAACCTTCGTGAACATTGTTCATGGGTTCATGAAAAAGGTGATGTAACAACTCAGAAAGCTATTGACATTGTTCGTACTCTTGTAGAAAAAGTTAAAAGAAACGTTGCTCTGATGCCTATCAAGGTCCCTGTAACCAAAAGAGCTTTGGTTATCGGAGGCGGTGTTGCAGGAATTCAGGCTTCTTTGGATATCGCTAACGCCGGTCACCAGGTTATTCTTGTCGAAAGAGAACCTTCTATCGGTGGACACATGTCTCAATTATCTGAAACATTCCCTACTCTCGACTGCTCTCAGTGTATTCTTACGCCAAGAATGGTTGAAGTAGCTCAGCATCCCAACATTACTCTTTATACTTATGCTGAAGTTGAAGGTCTCGATGGTTTTATCGGAAACTTCAAAGCTAAAATCCGTAGAAAATCAAAGAGCATTGACGAAAAAACTTGTACCGGATGCGGACTATGTACAACAAAATGTCCTACGAAAAAAATACCAAGCGAATTCGAACAAGGTCTTGGGAATCGTCCTGCAATATATGTCCCTTTTCCTCAGGCTGTACCAAATAAACCTGTTATCGACAAGGAACATTGCAGATATTATACTCAAGGCAAATGCCGTGTCTGTGAAAAAGTTTGTCCTACAAAAGCTATTCGTTTTGATCAACCCGACGAAATTATGGAAGTCGAAGTTGGAGCTATTGTAATTTGCACTGGTTTCAATATTCTCAGACCTACTTTCTTCCCTGAATACGGTTATGGCAAATACAAAGATGTCATTGACGGACTTCAGTTTGAAAGACTCGCTTCTGCTTCCGGTCCTACTCTTGGAGCTATCAGGAGACCATCTGACGGCAAAGAACCTAAAAATGTAGTATTCATTGCATGTGCCGGTTCAAGAGACCCGGCAAAAGGTATTGAATATTGTTCTAAGATATGTTGTATGTACACTGCTAAGCACACCATGCTTTACAAACATAAAGTACACGATGGTACTGCTTATGTATTCTATATGGATATACGTGCCGGTGGTAAGATGTATGAAGAATTTGTAAGAAGAGCTATTGCAGAAGACGGTGCTCAATATATACGTGGTCGTGTTTCTACTATTTATGAAAAAGACGGTAAACTTATTGTTAAGGGAGCTGATACTCTTCTCGGTGCTCAACCTGTAGAAATCGAAGCCGACATGGTTGTTCTTGCTACTGCCGGTATTTCTAATGATGGCGCTGAAGAACTTGCTCAAAGACTTCACGTTTCTTATGATCAATATAAATTCTTTGCTGAAGCACATCCAAAACTTAAACCTGTTGAAACAAATACTGCCGGTATTTTTCTGGCAGGAGCTTGTCAGGCACCAAAAGATATCCCTGAATCTGTTGCAGCAGCATCAGGCGCAGCTAGTAAAGTTGCAGGCTTGTTCTCAAACAGTGAACTAACACGTGAACCATTGATAGCAGTTGTAAACAGAACTGCTCCCCCACTCTTCTCAACTTGTGTCGGATGCTTCATGTGCCAGACAGTTTGTCCATATAACGCAATTGAAAGAGAAGAAATCAAAGCAAGAGACGGAAAAGTTATTAAGACAGTTGCAAAGATCAATCCTGGACTTTGCCAGGGATGTGGCACTTGTGTTGCTCTCTGCCGTTCTAAATCAATTGATATTCAGGGATACACAGGAAATCAGGTATTTGCTGAAGTCATGGCTCTTTTAGAAGAAGATTAGAATTTATATATCTCATCATAAAAAAAACTGATAGGAACTCTCCTTTCAGTTTTTTTTTATCCTGACAGACTGTTTTAGACAACCTTCCATAGTCGAAGGACAGAAAGAGCTCTTAAAATCTTCATGGAAGCTACTTGTCTTTTGCATATGTTATTCAATTTCCAATTTCCTTAATTCAAATTTTGGACAAAGGAACGCAGACGTATAATAAGACTCTTTGGGTGAAGATTAAATTTTTTACTGCATATAATTCTTCTAATAATTCAAAACATTTTTTAAAATTATAGGCCAAGTAATGCAATAATACGGCATTGATTTTCAAACATTAAATTCAACATAATCATATTTTTTATATTTTTTTATACCTTTTTAATAAAGTTTATGTAAGTTTGTTGAAAAATAAAAAAATAACATATAAAGTAAGAATTTATGCGAAAAATTACGAGATTTTTTACGGTATTAGCTGTGGCTTTTCTATTTGGAATTAGCAGTATTTTTGCATCCCACTTGTTTAATGTGCCGCACTTTGTAAAACAGTATGAAAATACCATTATTAAATTAATTTCAACTAAAGGACTATTTAAAAATGGCATTTATCAACCTGATGTAAATTATAATGAATTATCAGGCATTAATCAGGTAAATGATTGTAATATAATCGCCAATGCCGGTATGGATCAAACGATATGTCAGGGTGATAGTGTTACTCTGACAGCTTCAGGAGGTAATACATATAAATGGGAAATTGAAAACGGACAATTCCTGACATCTCAAAGTATAATTGTCAGACCGGCTGTAACATCTACATATATTGTAACAGTGACTGATACTGCAACAGGATGTTCAGCAACAGACAGTGTTGTTGTTACCGTAAATCCATTACCAATGGCAGATGCCGGTGTAAATCAAACAATTTGTTATGGCGATACTACAATTATAAGTGCTACAGGAGGAGATAAATATAAATGGGACAACTTGAAAGATACTTCTAACATATATGTAAATCCTGCAATGACAACAACATACAATGTAAATGTAAGTTTAAATGGGTGTACTGCAAAAGATAGTGTAATAGTAACAGTAAATCCAAATCCAATTGCACATATCATTGCAAAAGATTCTATTATTTGTTTTGGAGATAATGATACACTTACTGCATCAGGTGGAAACACTTATGCATGGAGTACAGGCGAAACATCATCAGTTATTAATATTACACCAACAACAAAAACAACTTACACCGTTACAGCTTCCAATGGTAAATGTATCTCAACAGCCGACATAACCATAGATGTAAGAAAACTTCCTATAATCAATGCAGGTAAAGATGCTGCAATATATAAAGGTAATAATATAACTCTTAGTGCAACAGGAGGAAAAACTTATGTATGGAATACAGGTGATTCGTTGCAATCAATAACTGTAAGTCCAATTAATAATACAACTTATACAGTAACAGGAAAGGATGATTATTGCTTTAATACTTCAAAACTTAGCCTGACAGTAATTCCGGTTGACACAAATAAACTTAAACCATCATTATGGGATTCATGTTCAGTTAGCGGAACCCAAAGAACTATAAATATCATTGATGTATCCTCTCCTATTGACAGCGGATTTGTAAATGGAAATACTTTTTACGGAGATCTTGAAAAAGGACAGATTTTTTATAATAATCTTGTAAATGGGAAGATAGTTTCCGTGGATGTTCAAATACCATTTAAATTAATCGATCATGACGTTGCTACCTATGTCAATATCTATAAAGTAGATAAAAGCACAAAACTTCCTACAGGAGATCCAATTGGCATAAGTAATCCTGTAATGATGAGCAATATAGATACGACAATTGGTAATAACTATACAACGACATACACATTTAACATTCCGGTAATACTACCTGATATTTATGCAATAAGTATACAATTACCTGAAAATGATTTTTCAACCATTAATAATAACATGCTTGCACTATATTCTACATATCCGAATTGCAATAATAATGATACTCTTGCAATTCAAAAATGGAATGATGGTTCATGGCATACAATTCTTTCTCAATGGTATATTAATTTTGATTTTGCAATCTTTCCAAAAATCACTCATCCTGTATGTGATATAGTTGCAAATGCCGGTAATGATCAGACAATCTGCAACGGAACAAGTGCAAAACTAAAAGCTACAGGAGGATTGGATTATAAATGGAGTAATAATGCTAATACAGACAGCACAATAGTAAGCCCTGCAAATACTTCGACATACATAGTAACAGTAAGCAAACTGGATTGTTTTGCAACAGGTAGTGTAGTAGTAAATGTAACTCCATTGCCAACAGTAGATGCAGGACAAGGAAAAACTACATGCGGTGGCGATACAGTTGTTTTAACGCCTTCAGGAGCAGATTCATACGTATGGAATGACTCAATTTCCGCAACCAGTATTAAAGTTTACCCTACGGTTACAACCACATACAAAGTCGTAGGAACATTAAACGGATGCTCAGCATCAGATATAGTCGTTATTACTTCAAATCCTGTACCTATTGCGAATGCCGGCCCGGATATTACTATTTGTACAGGAGGAACAGCATCAATCAGTACAACAACTACACCTAACAGTACATATAAATGGAATACCGGACAAACTACGCCAAATTTCAGTGTACACCCACTCGTTACTACAACTTATATAGTTACAATATCTTTGAGTAATTGTTCTGCAACAGATGATGTCGTGGTTACAATTATACCTAAATTTGCAGTAAATGCCGGAACGGATAAAACTATTTGCTATGGTGATACACTCACACTTAATGCAACAGGTGGACAGAATTTTAAATGGAGTAATAATGAAACTACAGCCGACATTATAATTAAACCTACAACAACTACCACATATATAGTAACATCTTCAACAGGAAATTGTTCAGGTAAAAATAGCGTAATAATAACAGTAACCCCATTACCTGTTCCCGATGCCGGAGCAAATAAAACTATTTGTTACGGAGATACAGCTACATTAACAGCAACCGGAGCAACAAGCTTCGTCTGGGATACAAATGATTCCACAAGCACTTCAAAAGTAACACCTACTATAACAACAACATACACTGTTACAGGAACAAGTAATGGTTGTTCTGCATCTGATTTTGCAATAGTCAAGGTTAACCCACTGCCACCGGCAAGTGCAGGTACTGATAAAACTATCTGTTATGGAAATAATACTATTTTAACTGCTACAGGTGGAACTAAATATAAATGGGATAATGCATCAACACAAGCTTCAATTACAGTTGCACCTACAACAACTTCTTCATATAATGTTACAGTAACTGATAATAATAATTGTTCAGCAACTACAAGTATCGTCGTAAATGTTAACTCCCTTCCTGTTGTATCGTCAGGAGCAGATGTTACAATTTGCAGGGGTGATTCATTTTTAATAACTCCTTCAGGCGCAGACACATACTCATGGAGCAATAAGACTACTGACATTACAGCAATTGTAAGTCCATCGGTCACTTCTACATATTCAGTAACCGGAACAAAAAATGGCTGTACAGCTACAGACAATATTATAATTTCAGTAAACGATGTTTATTTAGGAAATGCAGGTACTGATCAGACAATATGTAAATTACAAACGACAACACTTACAGCAACCGGAGGTACAAGTTATAGTTGGAATACAGGCAACAGAACTGCAGTTATTCAGGATGATCCACGTGCGACCACAACATATACCGTAACTATAACCAAAGGAAATTGTTCAGTAACTGATAATGTTGTTGTTACAGTAAAGGATAATCCAACTATCAGTGCCGGTAATGATGTAACTATATGTAGTGGCACGAGTACTACTCTATCAGCAACCGGTGCTACAACTTATATTTGGAGTAATAATAGTAATACTCAAAGTTCTGTAGTTTCGCCAACAACAGCAACCACATATACAGTAACAGGAACACAAAACGGATGTACGGCAAAAAGCAGTGTTATTGTAAACGTAATTGCATCACCTGTAGTGAAAGCAAGCAGCAATGTAGCTATTTGTAAAGGGGCATCAACAACTATCAGTGCCAGCGGAGCAACAAATTATACATGGAGCAATAATATTTATACCATAAATAACACAGTATCTCCTGCCAATACAACAACATATACAGTAACAGGTAAATCAGGCGCATGTTCGGCTTCAGCAAATGTTATCGTAACTGTAAATTCTCTTCCGGTTGCAGATGCCGGTGCAAACCAGACAATTTGTGCTTCACAAATAGCAACACTAACTGCCAAAGGAGGTACAAAATATGCCT
Source organism: Bacteroidota bacterium (assembly GCA_030706235.1). Classification (GTDB taxonomy): domain Bacteria; phylum Bacteroidota; class Bacteroidia; order Bacteroidales; family GWE2-29-8; genus JAUZOY01. The sequence goes on from JAUZOY010000019.1 coordinate 8,126, forward strand.
GGAATACAGGTAATTTCACAACCAGTATACAGGTAGATCCAAGAGTTAAGACAGTTTATCATGTTACTGTAACAGATAATAATAATTGCTCGGCAATGGATTCTGTAACTGTTTTTGTGAATTCAAATCCGATAGTAACTGCAACAGCAAGCAAAACAACTATTTGTTCCGGCACAACAGATACACTCAAAGCAAGTGGGGCTTCAACATATGCATGGGACAATGGTATAGGAACAGGAAATATTAAAATATTAAATCCGACAGTGACTACAAAATATTCAGTAACAGGGACAAACTCAGCTGGTTGTTCGGCTACAACATATATAACTATTACTACAAAAACACTACCTGTTATTACACCAACGGCGATTTCAAATTCTATATGTATCGGTACTTCAGATACATTAAATGTAAAAGGCGGATCAGGGTATATCTGGTCAACCAAGGAAACTACATCTAAAATAATAGTAAAGCCGACAGCTACTACTACATATTTTGTTACAGGTACTGATGGCAGTTGCGATGGAACAAGTAGTATTGTAATAACAGTAAATTCTATTCCTGTAGCAGATGCGGGTGTAAATCAGACAATATGTTCTTCACAAGTAGCAACTTTAACTGCAAATGGAGGTACAAAATATTCCTGGAATACAGGTAATTTCACATCAAGTATAAATGTAGATCCGAGAGTTACTACTATTTACCATGTTACAGTATCCAGCAATAATTGCTCAGCAATGGATTCTGTAACTGTATTTGTCAATCCAAATCCTGTTGTAACTCTTACTGCAAATTCAAATTCGATCTGCAATGGCACTTCAGATACACTTAATGTAAAGGGAGCTGCTACTTATGTATGGTCAACACAGGAAACTACACAAAAAATAACAGTAAAACCAACAGCAACTACTACATATTATGTAACAGGAACAAATGCAGGTTGCACAGGAACAGGCATTATAATAATCACGGTAAATTCTATTCCTGTTGCTAATGCAGGTAATGACATTGAGATTAAAAATGATAGTTCAGCAGTTTTAACCGCAACAGGAGGTACTTCTTATTTGTGGAGTAACGGTGCTGCAACGGCATCTACTACAGTAAAACCAACTGTTCAAACAACTTATATCGTTACTGTAACAAAGAATGGTTGTACGGCAACAGATGATGTGGTTGTTTCTGTAATAACAGGAATTGAACAAAATATAAATGAACTTACATCATTAAATGTATATCCGGTTCCTACAGATGATTATCTAAATATCAGTTTTAATTCCGCATGTATTAATCATGCTGACATAAAACTTGTAGATGTTACAGGGAAAAATGTTTATTCTGAAAAAATTAGTGTTAATAATTCCGGATTCTTCAAAACAATTAATGTAAGTAAACTCGACAAAGGAATCTACTTACTTTTAATTGAAACCGAAAAAGGAATAATTACAAGAAAAATAACCTTATAGTTTTAAAAACATTAGACTATAATTTGACTATTAAAAAGTGAGTGATGAATTTCACTCACTTTTTTTGTTCCATAATATATATTTCGTAACACACCACATTAATTTTTACAGTTTATGACAAAGGTTATAATGCTATATCATATAAAAGTTTTTTTGCTTAATATTAAAATTTTTATTATCTTTGAAATTAATTAACATTTAAAACTTTTTATTATGGCAGAACCATCATGTCCCAAATGTTGTAATAAAACATTTGAATCAAAATCAATGAAAGTAAATAATCATCCCAACCAGATATTTTTTATATATTGCTCATCGTGTGGATATATAATCTCACTAATTGATAAAACTAAAATACCAAATGAAAAGGTTATTCAGAAATGATTAAGAAAAGTTACTTTAATTCTTAAAAAAAAGCTTTTTCAACCTTCGCAACTTTGTTCCGAATGCACTTAATCAGCCATCTTAATCTATTTTTGGATCATTAAAACTACAGAAGAACATATAAGAAAAAACAAAAGTCCTGACACACAAATATGATTATTAAGACAGAGGGGGTGAGTTATTAAAATCTCAGGTATTCAAATCTCAATTAGTTGAATTACCGGTGTTTTTTAATCGAAATTGAGAAATTTCCTGATTAGTCGGTTTATAATGAATTTATTTCTTTAATGACCAACCGGTTTTAAGACCGATAACAAACCATGTTAGAGCTAATGCACCAAACGCAAATATAGTATCGCCAATTACTCTCATCCAGCGGATTTTTACCAGCATAGGATCCTGCATAAATTCTGCAGACCTTGCATACCACATTCCATGATTAACGCTTGCAACTGTCTGAAACAAACCCATAGGAAGTAAACTTAAAACAATCATTAACATTAGCCCGATATTAATTGACCAGAATGCAAATTTCAGAGTACCTTCTTTCCAAAGAGATGTACCTGTAAGCCCTCTTAAAACAAAAAGCATCAGACCGATTCCAAGCATACCATATACGCCGAATAAAGCAGCATGACCATGAACAGGTGTAGTATTTAATCCTTGCATATAATATAAAGCAATAGGAGGATTAATTAAAAATCCCAAAATACCAGCACCTACAAGATTCCAGAAACTTACTGAAATAAGACAAAAGACTGGCCATTTATATGTTTTCATCCACTCAGTTGCTCTGCTTAATCTCTGATTGTTATATACTTCAAACCCCATTAAAACCAAAGGTACAACTTCTAATGCACTGAAAGTGGCGCCTAAAGCCATAACACCTGTTGGTGTACCCGTAAAATATAAATGATGGAAAGTTCCGATTATACCCCCGGAAAGGAATATTACGGTAGCAAACAACACATTTGAAGTTGCATATTTTATGTTAAGCAAACCCATTCTGACGAAAAGGAATGCAGCAACAACTGTTGCAAAGACTTCAAAGAATCCTTCCACCCAAAGATGAACAACCCACCATCTCCAGTATTCTACAATCGATAAATGAGTCTGTCGTCCCCACATAAGACCTGCTCCGTATAATACCGCTATTGCAATTGCTGAAATTACAAACAATGCCAGTAATTGATTACTTTCTGCTTTCTTTTTAAATGCAGGAATTAATGCCCTTACCATTAAAAATAGCCACAGGAACAGACCTACAAGTAAAAATATTTGCCAGAATCTACCTAAATCCACATATTCATAACCTTGGTGTCCAAACCAAAAATTATTTATAAAACCTAATTTCTGCATAACACCCATCCACTGACCTGCAAGTGAACCCACAACAATTATTAATAATGCTAAAAACAGAAAGTTCACTCCAAATCTCTGAAATTTAGGTTCATAACCTGAAATGGCAGGAGCAATATACAAACCTGTTGCAAACCATGATGTAGCTATCCAGAATATTGCAAGTTGAACATGCCATGTGCGGGATACTGAATATGGTAGTATTGTGTCAAGTTTCAAACCGTAAAATCCGCCCCCTTCAACTCCATAATGTGCAGTTATTGCACCGAATAACACCTGAAATAAAATCAAACCAGTCACTACCCAGAAATATTTCAGGGTTGCTCTCATTGAAGGTGTATAATGAGCACCAGAGAGTGGATCATTTTCAGGGAGTAAATGTTTATCTATATGTCCCTGTTTACTGATTGCATGGTTATAAGCAAGAAGACCTATGCCTAACAAAAGAACTATAAAACTAAATATAGACCAAAGAAGAAGGTTTCCGGATGGTTTATTTGCAACCAACTCTTCAGCAGGCCAATTGTTTGTATATGAAATAGATTTATCCGGTCTGTTAGTTACACATGCCCATGAAGTCCAAAAGAAAAAAGAATTCATCATCTGCATTCTTTCTTCTGTTTTAACCGAATTTTTAGGTATAGAATATGCAACTCTTGTTTTTTGTAATGAAGGGTCATCCATAAATAATCCTTTATAGTATTTGCAATTTTGTTTAATTGCTTCTGCTCTGAGATTTGATATTTTAATTATACCGATTGATTTGTCAAAAGTATTTTTTCTTATTTCCTCTCTTAACTTTTCTTTAATTAATGCTTTTTTTTCTGCGTTGATATTGTTGTAAGTATTGTTAAATTCTTTTTGAGACAATAAATCCAGCATAATAACAGATTCTCTATGAAGCCAGTCGGCAGACCAATCCGGAGCTACATATGAACCATGTCCCCATACTGTTCCAAGTTCCTGACCGCCAATCGACTGCCATACATTTTGTCCATCAAGTATTTGTTGTTTTGTAAATAAAATGCTGCCATCTTCTGAAACTACTTTTTCAGGAATCGGAGGCATTTGTTTGAATATTTCATTACCATAATATCCTATAATTCCAAAGGATATTACCATTACAGCTATTAAGCTAAACCATAAACTTTTATTTTTCATTGCTTTTAATATATATAAAAGATATTTTATGACTCAGATTTAATCATAGTTAATAGCATCTTAAATTTTTGAATAGCAATTACTGCATGAGGAATGTTTGCAGGTATAATTATTGATTCACCTTTAATTAATTTAAAAGGCTGATGATTTATAAAGATTTCAGCTTCACCTTCAATGATCTGAATAAGTGCATCGAATGGTGCAGTGTGTTCACTAAGCTTTTGATCCTTATCGAAGGCAAAAAGACTTACATTTCCTATTTTCTTATCCAGTACTATTTTACTTACAATTCCACCGGTAGAATATTCTATTTGCTTATCAAAATTGAGTTTTGTTGAAATTTTTGATACATCATGTTCCATTTTGCTTGATATTTATTAACACTACTAACTGACTAAATTTTTAACAAAAAAGAAGGGTACATACCTTAGGTTTCCTCTTCATGTTTTAATTTTGTTTTGCGAATAAAAAAACAATATGAGCAAAGTTACAAAATTTTATTTATAGTTTCTGCATACATTTTATGCCTATCGGCATTATTTTTATTTCAACAGATAAATTTAATCACTACTATCATACTAAATTCTAACAAAAAGAACGGTACTTCCCTTAAGTTTCCCCTTCATGTTGTAATTTTGTTTTGTAAATCAGAAAATAACATGAGCAAATTTACTAAAAAGCATTTTGTCGGTCGGCTGATTTTTAGACAATTAATAAATCAAATTTCCAGTGGCAGCTTTGGTATTAAAGCATTTAATCAGCCATCTTAATATATTTTTGGATCATTAAAACTGCATAAGAACATATAATTAAAAAACACAAATCAAGAAACAAAAGTCCTGACACACAAATATGATTATTCAGACAGAGAGGGTGAGTTATTAAAATCTTAGATATTCAAATCTCAATTAGTTGAATTACCGGTGTTTTTTAATCGAAATTGATAAATTTTACTGATTAGCCTATTGATATTGTTAATATATATTAAAATTTAAATTCTTCAACAATAATTTGTTCAGAATTATAAGGCTTTAATAATTTAATGATATTTCTTTCTTCTGCGGAATTATCTAACCATAAAGCTTCTGTTTCTTTCCTTAAAATAACAGGCATTCTATCATGATATTTACTTACAATCTCATTAGGTTCAGTAGTAATAATAGTAAATGAATATATGATATTTCCGGATATATCTGACCATTTATCCCAAAGACCTGCAAATGCAAAAAGTTCATGGTTGTGCAATGAAAATTTATATGGTTTTTTATGCCCCTCTTGATCAACCCATTCATAAAAGCCATCAGCAATAACTAGACACCTTTTACTTTTAAATGAATTGCGGAAAGATTGTTTTTCCAGAATAGTTTCAGCCCTGGCATTGAAAAGTATATTTCCAAACTTAATATCTTTTGACCATGAAGGTATCAATCCCCATCTGTAAAAGTTTACTATCCCGGGTTCTGTATTTGTCACAACAGGAAGATTCTGTGATGGAGCAGTTTTAATTTCCTGCTTAAATAAAGAACTGTCAATTTTAGCTTTAAATCTCTTTTCAATTTCTTCTGCTGATCTTAATATTGAAAAATTTCCGCACATATTAATAATGGTTTATGGTTAATTTTCAATTAAATCTTAATAGTCATAATCTCCGACCATTGTGTTGTATAGCAAGGAGATAATAGCTCCTGCGAAGGATGCATTAAAAGCTGTTTACCCGATTAACCCATGCATACTCTAAATATGTTAAATACCTGTCAATAGGAACAAAGTTAGGAAAAAAAACAGAAACACCAATATTTAAATTGATTTTATTCCGGAATATTTAGTTATATTCTTTAGCCACGGTGTTTTGGCTTTTATGAATTTTACAATATAATAAATAAAATTCTCAGATATTAATTAATCTCTGATTTATCCATATTTATGCTAAATTATTTCACAAAACAATTTCAATATTTTTAGTTTATTTCAATATTTTTAACGATTAGTAGCATATATACAACACAAAAAAAACAAAAACACATTTTTACTGTATTTATTGTTAAAAAACAAATAATATAATCGTTTGAATAATTATTTTTCCCTATAGTCGTTTTTTAAGTAATTTTGCAACGAATTTTGAAGTGATTAATTAAAGACAGTCGTATATTTTATTAGGTTTTTTATGGAAAAGCTAAAAAGGACAAAAATATCAGATTTATTGAAAGAAACTGATAAAGATAAAGTTGTAAATGTAAAAGGTTGGGTAAGAACCAAGAGAGGAAATAAAAATGTTACATTTATTGCATTAAATGATGGTTCAATTATACATAATATTCAGATAGTTGTAGAAGCCGGAAATATTGATGAACAGATTTTAAAACTGATTAATACCGGTGCATGTCTATCTGTTACCGGGACTCTGGTAGAATCTTTTGGTAAAGGACAGGGTGTTGAAATTCAAGCTAAAGAAATAGAAGTATACGGTCAGGCTGATCCGGAAACATATCCTTTACAGAAAAAAGGACACACATTAGAATTTTTGAGAGAAATTGCTCACCTCAGGCCTCGAACCAATACATTTGGAGCTGTATTAAGAATACGCCATGCAATGGCATATGCAATACATAAATATTTTAATGACAATGGATTTTACTATCTTCATACTCCAATAATTACAGGTTCTGATGCAGAGGGTGCAGGAGCTATGTTCAGAGTTACAACTCTTGACATGGATAATCCCCCAAGAACTGAAAATGGTCAGATAAACTATGAAGAGGATTTCTTTGGAAAATCAACAAATCTGACAGTTTCCGGTCAATTAGAAGGAGAATTAGGTGCATTGGCATTGTCTCTGATATATACGTTTGGACCTACTTTCAGAGCTGAAAATTCTAATACGCCAAGACATCTTGCTGAATTCTGGATGATTGAACCTGAAATGGCATTTTATGACATAACAGACAATATGGATTTGGCTGAAGATTTCCTGAAATATCTTGTCAATTATGCTCTTGATAATTGTATAGATGATCTTCAATTCCTTAATAAAATGTATGACACAACATTAATTGAAAGACTTAAAGGAATTGTTGAAACAAAATTTGTCAGACTTTCTTATACTGAAGGTGTCGACATTCTTATGAAATCAGGAGTTAAATTTGAATATCCTGTTAAATGGGGTTGTGACCTACAGGCAGAACATGAAAGGTACCTGGTAGAAAAACATTTTAAAAAACCCGTAATTCTTACTGATTACCCAAAAGAAATCAAAGCTTTCTATATGAAACTTAACGATGATGGAAAAACTGTAAGGGCAATGGATGTATTGTTCCCTAATATAGGTGAAATTATCGGTGGTTCACAAAGAGAAGAAAATTTCGAAACTTTATCAAAAAGAATTGAAGAACTTAATATACCAACAAAGGACATGTGGTGGTATCTGGAAACAAGAAAATTCGGAACAGCACCCCATAGTGGTTTCGGATTAGGTTTTGAAAGATTAATATTATTTGTTACAGGGATGTTAAATATCAGAGATGTAATACCATTTCCAAGAACGCCCAAAAATGCGGAATTTTAAAATAAAGCTATTGTCTGACTTAGTATTTATGAAATGTTAAAACAGGAATTACAGCAAAAGCTTTTATTAAAGTTATCTCCACAACAGATTCAATTAATGAAACTTATCCAGTTGCCTACAATGTCACTGGAACAAAGAATCAAACAGGAAATTGAAGAAAATCCTGCTTTGGAAGAATCTGAATCTGAAGACAACTTAACAGATCTGGATGAGACACAACCTGAACTAAATGAGGATAAAGATGATTTCGAAGATAATATTAAATTATCCGACGAAGACGACATTGATTCAGAAAATGATGACATACCTGATGTAATAGATGATGCCGATTCACTTGAAGAACTTGGTTTTTCAGACAATGATGATGAATATATTGATTCCGATTCAGAAGAAGTAGCTTTCTATAAACTCAATACAAATAATACAAGCCCCGATGACAAGACAAAAGAGACTCCATTTGCATCAGGTAAAAGTTTCCATGAATATTTAAATGAGCAACTGGGTCTTCAGTCGCTGGATGACAGAAAATTGGCTATAGCCAGTACAATTATCGGGAATATTGACGATTCCGGATACCTCCAAAGAGATATTAATGCAATTGTTGATGATATTTCTTTTTCTCATAATATTGAAACTGATGTTGAAGAAATAGAGGACTTACTCGAAATTATTCAGGATTTTGAACCTGCAGGAGTTGGAGCAAGATCACTACAGGAATGTCTGCTCATTCAACTAAAAAAGAAAGACAATAAAAACGAATCAATTAAAAATGCTATTAATATTGTAGAAAAAACCTTTACAGAATTCTGTAAAAAACATTACGATAAGATTACCCGTAAATTTAACATTACTGATGAACAATTAAAAGAAGCCATTAATGAAATATTAAGGCTAAATCCCAAACCGGGAAACTCAATATCAGACAGTTCAAGGCTTAACATTTATATTGTTCCTGATTTCATAATACAGAATAATAATAACAATCTTGAATTAAGTTTAAATTCAAAAAATGCTCCTGAACTAAGAATAAATAATGATTACCTTGAACTTGCAGAACAATATTCAAAAGAAAAGAATAAAGCAAATTACAAAGAAGCTTTAAATTTTGTAAGACAAAAAATAGATTCTGCTAAATGGTTCATTGATGCTATCGAACAAAGATACATTACCCTTTACTCTACAATGCATGCAATAATGATGTATCAGAAAGAATTCTTTATAACCGGAGATGAAACTAAACTAAAACCTATGATACTAAAAGACATTTCCGAAAAAGTAGGTCTTGATGTATCAACAATTTCAAGAGTAGCCAACAGTAAATTTGTTCAAACTCCTTTTGGAACACTCTCCTTAAAGACTTTTTTCTCTGAATCAATGCAAAATGAAGCAGGAGAAGAAATTTCTACACGCGAAATCAAAAAAATTCTACAGGATTGCATTGAAAATGAAGACAAAAAAAATCCTGTAAATGACGACAAACTCGTTAAAATTCTGAAAGATAAGGGATATAACATTGCAAGAAGAACTATTGCAAAATATAGAGAACAGCTTAATATTCCTGTAGCAAGACTTAGAAAAGAAATTTAATTTACTCTCATGGAGAACAAAATTGCTAAAATATTTTCGTATATATTCCACCCTATTCTTATTCCTGCATATATTTTTTCAATAATTTTATATTTAGTTCCTTATTTATCTGTAACATTTACACATGAATTTAAACTAATGGTTATAGGTATAGTTCTTATTACCACATGTATTATACCCCTGATTCTTTTTTCATTATTTTATAAATTAAATCTGCTTGAATCTTTATTAATGGAAACCAAAGAAGAAAGGACTCTCCCATTATTATTAATTTCTATTTCATATTATACAACATATTATATTTTTCGAAAACTAAATTTACCTCCACTTACTACCATTATCATGCTTTCAGCTTGTATATCATCCATAATTACCCTGTTAATAAATTACAAATGGAAAATTAGCATCCATTGTGTTGGTTGGGGTAGTTTTACGGGTCTTATGATTGGTATATTTAATTATTATATGATAACTAATATTTCGATAATTATTTCTTTATTTTTTATTTCCGGGTTAGTAGCTTATTCAAGACTGCAGCTTAAAGCCCATAATTATTCTCAGGTTTATGCAGGTTATATAATAGGATTTTTGTCAATGCTATTAATTATCCATTAATTTTTCAGTTTCACAACTATTACTTTATTTTACTGTCAACTTTTAAATATTTTCCGAAACGTTTCTTTTGGAACTATTTTTGCTATATTTGAGATAACAAACTAAATTATCATGAAAAACATTTCTACCGGATTCAATTAGTTCGACAGATAAAAAAAACACAAATTATGAAAAAGGAATGGATCATATCAATAACAACAATTCTTGTGTTCATTTTCAATTATGCAAATGCTCAAGAATTAAGAAAGGTTGAAAACAAAGCCTTTATAAGAGGAGAAATCTTAAAATATAAAGTTTATTATAAAACCTTCTTTACAGGTAAAATAAATGCCGGTGAAGTAGTTATGGAGGTCAAAAACGAAAACATACAGTTCGGCAACAGAAATACTTACCATGTTGTAGGAAGTGGACTAACCAAAGGTGCCTTTAATTTATTCTTTAAAGTTGTGGATAAATATGAATCCTACATTGATGAAGATGCTATGCTCCCATGGATTTTTCACAGAAGAGTAGACGAAGGTGGTTATAAAATAAATCAGGATATTGTTTTCAACTGGTACGCTAAAACAGCAAAAGATATTAAATCAGGAAAAATTTATACTATTTTACCTGATGCTCAGGACATTCTCTCTGTATTTTATTATTCAAGAACTATGAATGTAAAAAATCTTAAAAAAGGTGATGAATTACTCATAAATACTTTTATTGATTTTGAGCCATATCCTTTTAAAATAAAATTTATTGGCAGAGATATACTTAAAACAGAAAATGGGAAAATCAATTGTCTTAAATTCTCACCATTATTACAAAAAGGCAATGTTTTTAAAGAAGAAGCCGGAATGATAATCTGGTTTACTGATGATGAAAATCATATACCTATATTACTTGAAACTTCCATTCTTGTAGGATCTATAAAATTAGAACTTACAAAATACTCTTCTCTTGCAAATCCTATTAAATTCATAGAAGAATAGACAAACAGCCCAAAATCATATAAAGCCAAAAGAAGTTTAAAAATTCTATATTTTCCGTTTAACTACATATAAATTAAACCATACAATCTATTTTTTAAATCAAGTTAAGTTTCCAACATATAAAAATATTAGCTATTTTAAAAAAAAACTTATGGATAATTAAAAAATATTATAATTTTGCATCGTTTAACGTTCAAATTTTAAGTTTAACTAAAACTAAAGAAAAATGAGAAAATCAATTTTAATTTTGGCATTGGCTTTTGGAACAACATTTGCTTTTGCTCAGGACTTGACTTCAAAAAAAGGTGAACAATTTTTACCTAAAGCAAAAGATTGGGCTATCAGTATTGATGGTAAACCTTTTTTGACATTATTAAGTGTTGGACCAAACCCAACTGCTAATTTCTTGACTCAGGATCAAACAATTGCTTTTAAGTATTTTAAAGATGATCAAACAGCTTTCAGAGCAAAATTAAGAATCGGTTTCAGTTCTTTATCTGAAAAAGCTTTAGTACCGGATGCTACAAGCACTGATCCAACAAAAACTGTTGAAGATAAAAAAACTACTTCAGGAATGAATATCGTTCTTGGCGGTGGAATTGAAAAAAGAAAAGGTTCAACAAGATTACAGGGAATTTATGGTGCTGAAGCACTTATTTCTATGGTATCAGGAAGCAGAACATATGATTATGGTAATGCTTTAACTAAAGATAATACATCTAACGCTCCTCAGTTTGGACAAAGTCAGGGTGTAACTAAAGAAACTGATGGTTTCAAATTTGGATTTGGAGCAAGAGCTTTCATCGGTGCTGAATATTTTGTTTTACCTAAAATGTCTATAGGTGTTGAATATGGTTGGGGATTAATGTTCTCTTCTCAGTCAAATGACAAAACTGAAACCCAATATTGGGGAGTACCTCAAGGTGCAGCTGCAGGAACAGCTTCTTCAGTTCAGACTCAAACTACTGAAAAAGGTGGAAAATCTTCATTTGGTTTAGATACTGATCTTTCAAATGCAGCTATTTTCTTAACTTTACATTTCTAAGATACATACTTAATACAAAAAAGCTACTCAATTGAGTAGCTTTTTTTTGTTCAATATTTTCTATACAAAAAAGCCTCAAAGTTCTTTTAAAAACGATGAGGCTTTTTTTGTATTATAAATTATTTATCAATAAGCAGCTTCGAATTGTTGCAGGAACCGTAAATCATTTTCAAAAAATAAACGCAGGTCTTTAATACCATACTTCAGCATAGCAATTCTTTCAATACCCATTCCAAAAGCATATCCTGAATAAACCTTGCTGTCAATGCCGCAATTTTCGAGTACATTTGGATCAACCATTCCACAACCTAAAATTTCTACCCAACCAGAATATTTGCATATATTACACCCCTTTCCTCCGCAAATATTGCAGGAGATATCCATTTCAGCGGATGGTTCTGTAAATGGAAAATAAGAAGGTCTCAATCTTATTTCTGTTTTTTCGCCGAACATTTCTTTTGCAAAATACATCAATGTTTGTTTAAGATCAGCGAATGATACATTTTTATCAACATATAATCCTTCAACCTGATGAAATATACAATGAGCCCTTGCAGAAATTGCTTCGTTTCTGAACACTCTTCCCGGAGAAATAGTCTTGATCGGAGGTTTTGTAGATTCCATTACACGCACCTGAACTGAAGAAGTATGAGTTCTAAGAGCTATATCGGGATTTTTTTCAATAAAAAACGTATCCTGCATATCCCTCGCAGGATGTTCAGGGGGAAAATTCAAAGCACTGAAAATGTGCCAGTCGTCCTCAATTTCAGGTCCATCTGAAATTATAAACCCCACTCTTGAAAATATATCATATATATTGTTTTTTACTATTGAAAGCGGATGTCTGCTACCTAAATTATCAGAATTTACAGGTAATGAAACATCAATTCCGGACTTTTCATTTGTGGCCGAACTACTCTCAAGTTTATTTTTTAAAGTTTCTACTTTTTCAAGAGCAATCATTTTTAATTTATTGAGCAATTGTCCGGTTTCTCTTTTTTGAGAAGTATCAACATATTTAAATTCTTCAAATA
>JAUZOY010000190.1 GCA_030706235.1 Bacteroidota bacterium
ACCAATATGGCAATGTAAACCTACAAGATCCAGCTTACCTGAATTCATTACTTTATTAAGGGCATCCCATGCCTGACCATTTTCGTAATTAAACCCAAACCTATCCCACATTGGGTAAAAGCCTGTAAACATATTTACTCTTATAGCAACTTTGGGTCTTAAACTCAATTCATCAGCTAATTCAATAATTGTACATAGTTCAGGAAGATGATCGATGTGAATCATTGAACCGTTATTAATTGCCTTGATTAAATCATCCCGTGATTTATCAGGGCCATTAAATATTATCTGACTTCCTTCAACTCCGTTATTTATTGCTTTATCATATTCAAATCCTGATACGACTTCAGCCCATGAACCCATTTTATGAAATAGCTTACATACCGCATTAAGGTAATTCGTCTTATATGACCATGCGAACTGCACTTTGGGATAACGAGTTGAAAATGCTCTTCTTGCATTTGAATATGTATCCCTTATTGTTTTTTCGGATAGGACAAATAGTGGTGACCCAAACCTACTGATTAATTCTTTAACTTCAACATTATCAATATGTGTCATTGGCTCATATTCTGTTCTTAAACCAAATTGGTTTGGGGTTCCTGTTTCAAATCTTTTAATTACAGGTCTTTCGTATTTTTGCATTTCCATATTATCTTTTTTTTTAATAAGAATTTAACAACATTTATTTACTATAAATAACTATTTATATGTCAATTAAGATTCTCCCATAGTAGCAATCTTTTCAAATTCAGAAATATCAACTATTTTGTCCCATGAATATCTGATAAAAAGTTTTCCAACCTTATAGGAATCATAAGGTTCTATATCAACACCTAATGCAAGTTTGACGATAGTTTCCGGAATATTCTGACCAGCACCTACAGCTAAATAGACCCAGGCAGGAATGCGCGGATTTACTTCTATAAGATAAAACTCATTTTGACTGCTTTTTATAAGTTCAAGTTCCAGCGGGCCTCTCCATTTTGAGCCATTAATAATTTTATTGGTCATTTTCATCAACTTATCTTCTTCAATTGTAATACCAGCCCAGGCTTTACCTTTCTCTGTAATAATTTTTTTTCTCATGGGCACAGCAGCAATCATATTTCCATTACCATCACCCATAGCTATTACATTATATTCATCACCCTGAATGAATTGCTGTACAATTATTGGTATTCCCCACTTTGCCGAAATATTATGAAAATATTTTTTTGCCTCATCATAATTATATGCAATATATGCTTCATAGAATTTTCCTTTTATAACAAGCGGATAATTAAAATTATTAGCAAAATTTAATATTTCACATTCATCAAAAATATTTTGAGAAAAAGGGACTTTAATTCCATACTTTTTACCAAATTCAAAAAGGTTAGTTTTATGTCTTTCTTCAAATTGTTCAATAGTAGGAAGAAAAGTATGAATTCCCATTTCTTTAAGTTGAGGTTCTAACTTAATAAAAGACAACATTTCTGCATCGAAATTTGGAATAAAAATATCAATATTCTCGACAGAATTTATTTGCTGAAGTCTTCTCATAATATTATCTTTTCCTGCAGAAGGATAAGGAATATGATATGTTTTATCAACTAATTCTTCGAGAAATATTCCCGGTTCAAGAGATTCATAAGCAAATCCGATAATTCTTGTATCAAAATCTCTTGATTCTTTAAGTGCTCTTATTACAGGCACTCCGGGCCCGGGATTATCTGTTGCATTCAATCCCGTTACAGCTATAGTATATTTTGGTTTATTCATATTCTTCTACAAGATCAAAAATGTTTAACATATTTATAAAATCATAATAGTCATTTTCAAACGAATTTTTTTCTGTATAATATTTATCAAGAATAATACTCCTTATATCTTCCTGAAACTTACCCTCTTTCATTAAATTTATTATTTCGTTTCCTATAGGGTTAACAGAAAACGTCTCTCCATTTGAAGGATTAAAAACAAACCCACTATTACTTATCGAAATATTATTTTTAATTTTCATAAGACACTTATTTTATAAAATAACGATAGATTTATTTATCTCAAAGATTTCCAAAAAGATTATAAAATAAGCTTCGTTTATTCATAAATCCTTAGTTGATGGAATCTTCCCGCTTTATTTATTTAACAGAAATTATCCACTCAATATAAATGGCTGATTGATTTGACAAATAGCTTCGTCCAAATCAATCATTTCTTTAAGCAAGAATTTATTATTTGATATTCTCTTTATATCTCCTAAATTTATTTTGAAGGCGTTTGATTTATTTTCTTCTTTTATTTTAAAACAAGTAAAAGCTCTTAAAGCAACACCAACCAAAACATATTTTTTCATAGTTTCATCGTTGTTTTTATTTTTTTCAACACAAAGTTACGAATTTTCAAGTAAGCTATCAAATTTTATTTCCATTTTTTTATTAATTCATTCTAATCAAAGACTTAAAATTTAATATTCAAACTGATTAAACTTTCGTCTTCAAATTATATCTAAACAATAAATTTTTTTAAAAAATGAGAATTAAAATTATAATCATTTTGTTAAGCATTTCATCTTTAGCTACTTTAAATGCTCAAAATCTAAGTATCTCAGGAATAATTTCAGACATGACCAATAATCCTTTATATAAAGCAGATATATTACTTCTCAAACCAGTTGATTTAACACTAATTAAAGGTACATCAACTAATTTCGACGGAAGTTTCAAGTTAAATAATATAACTCCGGGAAAATATGTAATTAAAGTTGTATATATTGGATATGAGCCATTTATCACAACAAAAGTTTTATCCGCTCAACCATTATATTTGGGTAAAATCTATTTAAAAAGTAAAGCGTCAACTCTTAGTGAAGTAAACATTATTGGTAAAACACCTACTGTTGAACTAAAAGGTGATACCACACAATACAATGCAGCAGCATATAAAACAAATCCGGATGCAAATGCACAGGACTTAGTAGAAAAAATGCCAAATGTCACTGTTGACAATGCAGGAAAAGTACAAGCTCAGGGTGAAGATGTAAAACAGGTATTAGTTGACGGGAAACCTTTTTTTGGTGATGATCCGAATGCAGTATTAAAAAATGTACCTGCTGAAATTATTGATAAAATACAGATTTTTGATAAGCTTAGTGATCAGAGCCAATTTACCGGATTTAATGATGGTAATACTACCAAAACTATGAACATTATAACCAAACAAAGATTCAGAAATGGAATATTCGGCAAAGTATATGGAGGATATGGATTTGAAGACAAATGGAGAGGTGGATTGATTTTGAATTCTTTTAATAATGACAGACGAATTACATTAATAGTAAATACAAACAATATTAACGAACAAAACTTTTCACAGGAAGATTTATTAGGAGTTTTAAGTAGTTCAGGAGGCTCAGGAAGATCATCCGGTCAGCGAATTAATGCAGGCGGACCCGGTGGCGGCGGGCAAAACGGAAGATCATCTATGGGTGGAGATATGAGCAATTTTTTTGTAAACCAGAAATCAGGTATAAATACAACAAATTCATTTGGAATAAACTATGCCGATAAATGGAAAAATGTAGATTTTTCAGGAAGTTACTTTTTTAATGAGACAAGAAATAATACCAGCAATATCACAACAAGGAACTGGATTATACCTCAAAATCGTACAGATAAAGAAACTGATCATAACAATAGTGATAATATAAATCACAGATTAAATTTTAAAATAGAATGGAAAATTGACACAATGAATTCTATTCTGTTTCAGCCGAAACTTTCAATTCAACAAAATGACGGAACCGGTACATCATCTGTTATTAATAAAATTTTAAATACAACTATTGGAAATACAGAAACTAATAATAGCTCAAATCTTACCGGAGTAAATCTAAATGCTCCTTTATTACTCAGACATTCTTTTTATAAAAAAGGAAGAACTTTTTCTTTAAGGGTTACACCGGGGTATAACCAAAACAAAGGAAACAGCAGCTTGTTTTCTTTAATAAACGATTTAACAGGGAAAACATCATCAGCTCCATTAAATCAAAATGCAAACAGTAATCAGAACGGGATTTCAATTTCAACAAATATTACTTATACAGAACCTTTAAGTGATATTAGTCAACTATTGGTAAGTTATGGTTTTAATAATAATAAAAATAAATCTGACAAGGAAACTTATAACTTTGTATCTACATTTAACACATATACACTTTTCGATACCGTTCTTTCAAACAAATTTGATAATTCCTATATATTTCATACTTTAGGTACCAGCTACAGATTAAAACAGGAAGCATGGAATTTTACAGGAGGCTTAACATATCAGTATTCAGAACTAAACAGCAAACAAGTGTTCCCATTTTCATATAATCTTGATAAAAATTTTACGAGTTTTCTACCAAATGCTATGTTTCAATACAAATTTTCAAAGAAAAAAAATCTGAGGATTAACTATAACAGTAGCAATAATGCTCCGACAATAACACAATTACAGGATGTTATCAATAATTCTAATCCATTGCAGCTATCTACAGGTAATCCGAATCTTAAACAGAACTGGCAAAATATGATTAATTTACGTTATTCATCCGTAAACACAGAGAAAAACACATCATTATTTGTCTTATTCAATGGAATATATACTACAAATTATATTGCAAGCAGTGCTTTTATTGCCTCAAAAGACAGTATAGTGGATAATATTAAACTTAGTAAAGGCTCCCAGATATCTAAACCGGTTAACCTTGACGGATATATTAATATTCATGCACTTATCAATCAAAGCATACCTTTTTATTTAATTAAATCCAACTTAAATTTTAACTTGAATACATCATACACAAGGACTCCGGGATTAACAAACAATAATCTTAATTATTCCAATAATACCGGTTTAGGATTCAGATTCTCAATAAGCAGTAATATTAGTGAAAAAGTTGATTTTACGATAATATCTAACTCCTCATATAATATTACATCAAACACATTACAAACCTCACTCAATTCAAAGTATTTTAACCAGAATTCAACAATAAAATTTCAGGCAATACCTATTGGAGGTTTAGTTTTACAAACAGATTTAAGTCATCAGCTTTATACAGGATTATCTGATAATTTAAATCAAAATTACATAATTTGGAATGCAGCAATAGGATATAAATTTCTTCATAATAAACAAGCTGAACTCAGACTAAGCGTAAACGATATTCTGGGGCAAAATAAGAGTCTTACAAGGAATACAACCAATACTTATTACGAAGATGTACAAACCAATATTCTGCAAAGGTTTGCAATACTTACATTAAGTTATAATATAAAATATTTCAAAAGCGGTGATGCAAACATTCCTGAAAAAAGAAATTTTGATCATGAACGATTCTGAAAATATTTTAATTATAATTTTCACTAATCAAAAGGGCAAGAATGAATATCAATATATTATTATTTCAAATTCAAAATATTGTTGAATTCTTTCAGGTATTTTTCTTTTTGAGAAATTACTGAATATTTCTGTATAACTGTATTTCTACCCTGATTACCTATTTCTGATCTTAATTCAGATGATTCAATAAGAAGAGATAATTTATCTATCCATTCTTCCTGAGTATCAGCAAGGAATCCATTTTTGCCATCAGTAATAATTTCAGAGTTCACACCAATTGGAGACATCACCACAGGAATTGATAATGACATAAAAGTCAATCCTTTAAGTCCACATTTACCTTTAGTCCATTCATCATGAGGAAGCGGCATAATTCCAATATCAATTTCAGATAGCTGAAAAACTTCATCAATACTGGACCATGCTATACCATGTATCCCGAGTTGTTCATTTACATAGCTATTATCACCTATTACTTTAAAGTATACTTTATCATTATATTTTTCTTTTATCTTAAACAGAAATCCTGTAGCATAATCAAAATATTTGATAGTTGTAATGCTGCCACTCCAACCTATACATATTCTATTTTCTCCATTAATCAGATCTTTAGCCGGTTTAAAAAATTTATCTGTATCTACAGTTGTAGGAATAAGTTTAACATTATTATTAAATCTTAATGCAAAGTCAACAAGATACTCATTACCAGCAAATATAAGAGTTGAATATTTAATTATATTACCTATTTTGGACTAAAATTTCAAAAAATCATCCGCTTTGTTTGCATCAGATCCATTAGGCAAGCATATTGAATCTTGAAAG
>JAUZOY010000191.1 GCA_030706235.1 Bacteroidota bacterium
ACTTCCGGTTTAGAAGTTTCTGAAATCATTATTCCTTAATAAGAAATCGTTTTGATTTTATTTTTGCAACTACTCATCCTGTCAAAGCATTAATTATGAGTTATTGATTTTCACGCAAAGCTCGCAAAGTTTAAACCGCAAAGCTCGCAAAGATTTACTATTCAATTCTTTGCGTTTTTAGCGAATTTTTCTTAGCGTTCTTAGCGTGAAAAATATTTTTCTTAATAACCTAAATATCATAAGATTATACTGAGTGGATAGTTACTAATTTTTTACTATTTGGCATAAGCAATATCTTAAGTTTATGGTTTGATAAATATGCTATTAACCATTTTTATTTCTCCTTTTTCATAAAAATTTCGAACAAAAATTTCATTTGATACGTAATAAGCAAACTTTTTAATTGTATCAAAATGAAAATAAAAATTCTAATTCTATTCCTTCTGATTCCACTAATCTTTCATGGTCAACAAACAGATATTAAAAATCTTTTAAACGAACAAATTGAAACCGAAAGAATGTTTGAAACATCTGCAAATTCATTGGAAAAGAATGACAAAAATTTCGATAAAAATAAGGGTAATATGTTGACAGACTATTCAAAAATCATCGAAATACAAAATAAAATCAATGAAAAGTATGCTTCAAAAGAAAAAGAATTAATTAAATTGAAAGAAGAGTACAATAATCAGTCAAGTACCAATAAAGATGAATATAACGAAACTATTTCATCGAAAAATTTTTATATCTATTGTTTGAGCTTTTTATCATTTACTTTTTTAATATTTTCGATATCTGCATATATTATTATTATCAAAAACAACAAAAAAACAGCTTTGCTCAAAATCAACGAATCTACTAATTTATTAAAGATTGAAAAAGAGAAGATTAATATGGAAGAAAAGATTAAAAGTCAAACCATTAAAATTGATACTCTTGAGGGAGAGATTTCCGAACTAAAAAAACGTGAAGGTAAACTTATAGAAGAAAATGAATTCCAGGAAAGACATCTTGAGGAAAATTACCATTCTGCCAAAAAGATTAATGAAGAAAAAGCACAAATTGAAAAAGAACTTCAAAAGTTAAAAAATGATATTACGATCAGGGATAAAAAAGTTTCTTATCTTGAAATTCAGATTGAAGAAAAAGATTTAGAGCTAAAAAAAATCAACGAGGAAAATAACAATTTTAAAATAAAGATAAACGGAATTGAACAAAAATCCATAAAAAACAATTATAATAGTCACGGCAAGTTTTTATCAAATCAAATCGTTCAGGAAGAAGAAATTAAAAATTCCAACAATAAAAAAGTTTTTAATAATTTTGATTTAAACATAAATAAACTTGAAAAATTTTATCATCTGAAAGAGAATGGCATAATTTCTGAAGAAGAGTATTTAAGTCAAAAAGGTAAAATACTAAGTGAAATATAATTTATAAAAACTATTATTTTTTTCAGGATATTTTACCTATATTTGTACTAAACAATTGAACAAATTCGAAACAAATGAGAACAATAATCAGGATTTTTGTAGTATTTATAGCATTAAATACAACAACAGCAATATTAACTCAACAGGCATCAGCACAGAGGTATCATCGCTATCATCATCATCAGAATTATACAGGACTGAACTTCTTTTATGATAGATTAAGCCCTTATGGTGAATGGGTAAATTATCCCAATTACGGATATGTCTGGTTTCCGAACGTAGGACCTGACTTTGTTCCATATTCCTCAGAAGGATATTGGGTCTACACTGATTACGGATGGACATGGTATTCTGATTATGAATGGGGTTGGGCTCCATTTCACTATGGCCGGTGGAATTATGATAATTTTTATGGCTGGTTCTGGGTTCCTGACTATGAATGGGGTCCTGCTTGGGTCACATGGTCTGTCTCTGACGGATATTATGGATGGGCTCCTATGCCATTCGGTATAACTATTTATGCTACCTACGGAAGCAATGGTTATTACATACCTAATAATCATTGGATATTTGTCAACGCAAGGGATATAGACAGACATGATATAAAACATTATTATGTAAATCGTGGAGATAATGACAGATACATAAAAAGCTCAAAAGTAATTACCAGAACATATAACGATCGTTCCAGAAACTCAACCTATGTCGCAGGACCGGATAAAAATGATGTTCAAAAAAATACAGGAAGAGTGATAAATTCTGTTACTATTCATGAAAACGATAAACCCGGGCAAAAAAGTAAGGACAACAATAATATATATATATACAGACCGCAAATACAAAAGTCTAAAGAAAACGATCAAAAACCTTCAAAAGTGACTAATTTAAGAGATATTAAATCAAGAACCGGCAACAATGAAGAAAATCAAAAAAGAGATGTTAACCAACAACAGGATATAAACAATCCTCAAAATATCAGACAGGATGGTTCTGTTCAACCACAAAACATTAATCAGCCATCAGGACAACCATTTAGAAATCCTGTCTCACCGGCAACTAACAGACAGCAACCTACTCAACCAGGCAATGTTACTAAGCCTGACAACAGCAAAATTAATGAAACAAAACCTCAGAATATAAACCAACCTAAAAACGATAACTGGCAACAGGAACTTGCAAAACCACGAAACACAAATCAACAGTTTAATAATCCTAAAAGAGAAAACATCCAACAGGAACAACCTGTTCAACAAAGGAATGTTACCCCTCAAAGACAGGAACAACCTGCTCCGCAAAGGAATATTACCCCTCAAAGACAGGAACAACCCGCTCCACAAAGGAATATTACCCCTCAAAGACAGGAACAACCTGCTCCGCAAAGGAATGTTAATCCTCAAAGACAGGAACAACCTGCTCCACAAAGAAATGTAAATCCTCAAAGACAGGAACGACCTGCTCCGCAAAGGAATGTAAATCCTCAAAGAGGTTCTGACATACAACAACAACCTACTCAAAGAAGGAATACTCAAAATTATAACAAAGAAGAACAGAGAATAAATAAAACTGTAAAAGACAAATAATCAGTCTTAGGCAATGCATCTGAAAATCAAGCCCTCACCCCCAACCCCTCTCCCAAAGGAGATGGGAGTAAAAGCTTATTTATCAAACCATGAGCAACTTAACGAACATTCTCATATTGTTATTGATAGGGTGTAAAAATTTATCAAACCATGAGCTCAAATATAGCAAAAATCTAATATTTTTAAAAATAAAATCAAAACAATTTCTTAGTAACCAATGATTCAGTAAAATAAATTTTGACTAAGCCATTTTCCTGCTTCTTCAATAGTCATTGATTTACGTTTTGCATAATCTTCAAGCTGATCATGTGATATCTTACTTACAGCTATATATTTTGCTTCAGGATTTGCAAAAAACCATCCACTGACTGAAGATTCCGGTACCATGAAGTAGTTTTCAGTAAGAGTTATACCAATTGTTTCTTCCACTTTTAATAAGTCGAATAAAGTACGCTTTTCAGTATGGTCCGGACATGCAGGATAACCCGGTGCCGGACGAATACCTGTGTATTTCTCTGATAAAATTTGCTGAATTGTTAAATTTTCATCCTTAGCATATCCCCAGTATTCTTTTCTTACCTTTTCATGTATCAGCTCAATAAAAGCTTCTGACAAGAGATCAGATAATATTCTTATCATCAGAGCTTTATAATTATCGTTTCTTTTTTTATAAGCATTCTCAAGTTCCTGGGTACCAAAACCAACAGAAACTGCAAAAGCTCCTATATAATCAATCCTGCCCGATTCTAACGGAGCTATAAAATCCGCAAGACAAAAACTTGGCATATTATTGGATTTTATTAACTGCTGACGCAAAAAATGAAGAGTAGTTTGATTATTTGTATTAGTTGCTTTTATCAGAATATCATCGTCATTAATTGCATTTGCTTCAAAGATACCGATAACAGCCCTAGCAGATAGCAAGTTACCATTAACAACCTCATTAATCATCTCATTTGCGTCACTAAACATTTTAGTTGCTTCGGAGCCATATTTACAATCGCTGAGTATTTCAGGATAATGACCTTTTAACTCCCAGATTTTGAAAAACCGGTTCCAGTCAATATATTTTGAAATTTCTTTAATCGGATAATCTAAAAACACTTTACTTCCAATAAAAGAAGGTTTGGTTATCTGTGCTTTATACCAATCAGTTTTCCATTTGTTTTTTCTGGCTTCTTCTATAGTCAGAAAATGTTTCTTCATTTGATTTTTAAAATATTCCTCACGTAAATTATTGTAATCAGTTTTATGTTCTAAAGAAAAAGTTTCATAATTTTTCATTAATTGATTGCATACATTTACACCCTGTGATGCATCAGAAACATGTATCACAAGACCGGAATATTCCGGCTGAATTTTAACTGCGGTATGTATTCCGGAAGTAGTTGCACCACCTATTATTAAAGGAATCTTCAGATGATGCTTTTCCATTTCTTTAGCAACTACAATCATTTCATCAAGAGAGGGTGTGATAAGTCCGCTCAAGCCAATAATATCAACTTTCTGTTCAATTGCAGTCTGAATGATCTTATCACAGGAAGTCATTACTCCAAGGTCAATAATTTCATAATTATTACAGGCTAATACTACACTAGCAATATTTTTTCCGATATCATGAACATCTCCTTTGACAGTCGCAAGAAGTATCTTTCCGGAAGAAGTGTTTCCGGAAGCTTTATCAGCTTCTACATAAGGAAGAAGCACAGATACAGCTTTTTTCATAACTCTCGCACTTTTAACGACCTGAGGAAGAAACATTTTACCTGAACCAAACAACTCACCAACTTTTTTCATTCCATTCATCAGAGGTATCTCAATGACTTTTAATGCCGTTATATATTTTTTAAGTGCTTCATCTATATCTTCATCTATATGTTTTACAATCCCATGAATAATAGCATAACCTAATCTTTCATCAACTTCAAAACTCCTCCATTGTTCTTCCATTTTGTCTTTACCGGTTGCTCTTACTACATTATGAGCATAATCAATTAACTTTTCAGTTGCCCCCGGATGCCTATTAAATAGCACATTTTCTATCAAATTCAGTAATTCAACAGGTATATCATCATAAACCTGTATCATGCCGGCATTTACAATGCCCATATTCATTCCTGCTTTTATGGCATGGTAAAGAAAGATTGAATTCATTGCTTCACGAACAGAATTATTACCTCTGAATGCAAATGACAGATTACTAAGGCCTCCGCTTACAAGACATCCCTTAAGATTTTCCTTAATCCAGCTAACGGCATTCAAATAATCAACTGCATAATTATTATGTTCTTCCATTCCTGTTGCCACAGTAAGTATATTGGGATCGAAGATAATATCCTGAGGATGAAGTCCTACCCTTTCAGTAAGTATTTTATATGAACGTTCGCAAATCTCAATTTTCTTATGATATGTAACGGCCTGCCCATTTTCATCAAAAGCCATTACAATAGCTGCAGCACCATAATTTTTGATCTTACGCGCTTTCTCAATAAACATTTCCTCACCATCCTTAAGACTAATTGAATTTACAATAGATTTTCCCTGTATGCATTTGAGAGCTGCTTCTATAACATTCCAATCAGACGAATCTATCATAAAAGGCACTTTGGAGATTTCAGGCTCAGCAGCAATAAGATTAAGAAATCGAACCATTGCTTCACGTGCATTAATCATTGCATCATCCATGTTAATATCAATAATTAAAGCTCCTCCTTCAATTTGCTGACGAGCAACAGATATTGCTTCTTCGTAATTTTCCTCTCTAATAAGACGAGCAAATTTTGCAGAACCTGCAACGTTTGTCCTTTCCCCTATATTAATAAAATTACTGTCAGGATATATGGTAAGAGTCTCCAAACCGGAAAGACATGTATATTTTTTAAGTTCAGGAATACGTCTTGGTTTATAATTACCTACTAAATCAGCAATCTGTTTAATATGCTCAGGAGTAGTACCACAACAACCTCCAATAATATTAACAATTCCATCTTCTAAAAATTCTCTGACATTTTCTGCCATAACTTCCGGAGATTCATCATAGTTTCCGAATTCATTTGGCAAGCCGGCATTAGGATAAGCACTTACATTACAATCAGCAATATCTGAAAGCAATTTA
>JAUZOY010000192.1 GCA_030706235.1 Bacteroidota bacterium
ATATAAAATAATCTCTTTTTTGCTGAATTAGCACAAAGCTCATTTGGGTGTTTTGTATTATCCGGAAATGTATAGGTATATTCTATCGAATAATCATTTGGATTAATTCGTACTATTTTGCCGGGCGTTGAATTTGATTCTGTGGCATAATCTTCAATTCCTGAACATAAAACCCATATCTTACCATTTGCATCTGTTACAATACCTGTAGGATCACCACCGATAACAAGAGTCTTCATAGGAGTGTCTGTTTGTGTGTCAATAATTGTAATTGTGCTGTCTTTATCAAGTCCTGCAGAGTTAATTACAAATAGTTTTGTCCCTGACAATATCATTTTATCAGGGTATTTTCCCGCAGCTATTGTTTTGGTTATTGTATTTGATGTAAGGTCGACAACTTTGATATTCCCGCCAGTTGTTCCTGATCCCCAATCTGATATATATCCTTTTGAAGAGCTTATACCAACAAAGTATCTTGGAGAAGTAAGATTTTTAATAACTCCGGTAGATGAGAAAGTTCCTGCATCAGCCACTTCGACTTTTCCTGAATTATTAACAACGATATATGCTTTACCATTATAAATACTCATTGATTGTACAATATCACCTAATGGGCGATTATTTACTAATTGGAAAACATCAGAAACCACTTTCCCTGATCTGTCATAATATGATATTGAACCATTACCTTTTCCATATCCACCCTGATTAGCTATAAAAACTCCTGACTCATATGGTGCTGTTTTATTACTAGTATCTGTAGTTTGATTGTCATCACTTTTTTTGCATGAAGAAAAAGCAAAAATTAATGCTGAGATTAATAAAATCTCTTTGAATTTTAATTTAAACGATTGCATGTGTTTCATTGTTTTTGGTTAATTATTAAATTGTTATACTAATGCTTAATATGTAGTTCCTTCCAGGCATAGCATACCATTGTATTGTCTGGTATGATACATTTCCAAGATTGTTTATATCAAATTGTAATTTTATGCTTTGTTTATTAAAAGGTAACGTTGCTGATATCCCTGTAGCTTGAATTATATATGCCGGAAGAAATGAAGAATTATCTGATGTGGTATACCTCAATCCGGTGTAATTAAAATTATAAAATAATTCAAAATATTTGTATGAAAAACGCAAATATGATGCAAAATTATGCATAGGTGCATTTGTCATTTTTTTGTTAAATATTTCGGTATTGTTCTCAGTTTTAGTTTTGTTTACTGAGTTTATAAAAGTATAGGACGAAATGATGTTGAAATTGAATTTGTTGAGCGCAATTTTGTAATTAGCATTAAGTTCAAGTCCTAAATTTTTTACTTTCCCTATATTTCTTGGCATCCAGAATTCTGGAGTTACAGGAAGCCACTGAATAAGATTTTCAATGCTTGAATTAAAGAATACCAGAGATGATGAAAATTTATGTTTTTGAGAATGTACAGGGTTTGAAACAACCAGTCCTATTTCGTCATTAATACTTGTTTCCGGGTTTAGCGAAGGGTTTCCTCCGGGAACCCAGAACTTGTCGTTTAATGTGGGTACTTTGAAATTTTTAGAGATATTGCCTTTAAGTTTAAGTATTTTAGTAAGTTTCCACTCAAATCCGAAAGAAGGAGAAAAAGGTGAATAGTAATTTTGAATAAATTCCTTTCGTATACTTATATTTATTTTCCAATCTTTTATAGGTAGTTCCTGAAGCAATGACACAAATATTCCTGCACGGATTTCAGATCGTGTTTCACTGTAATTTGATGTAATGACTGTATTGTCAGAACAATTAATACCTGTATTTATAGCTGTTTTGTCTGATATAGAATATTTTTCTTCTATTTCTGAGGTGATTGATTTATTCCGGATCTTTGAATTCAGAGAAATCTTTTCATCAATAAAATTAAGATAATCATTGATCCACCCAAGTCTGGCAGAAGTTAAATCTTTATTCCCCGTCCTTTTCCATAAAACTATACTTTTAAAAGATTCATCAATCTGATATTGTTTACTCTCAGATGCTATCATTGCTGCAGGAATTTGCTTATTGGAAAACTGATACCAAATGGATCCTGTAAGTAGTTGATTGTTGTTAATAAGATAATTGATATCCTGCATTAACCCATAATTATACAAAGCCGCATTCTTTTGATATTCAACAGGATTTCCATATTCTGCTTTATTTATAAATGGAAAGTCGTTTGAAGCTGTTTTCATTTCAATTACAGTTGACACTGATAATTTTCTGTTTCCATAACTTATTTTATAATTATTGGCATATTCGTGGAAACTTGCATATGATGAATTTAAAAAGAATTGCAGTGGATGATTAAATCGTGGTGAATTATTAAGATGAATACTTCCTCCTATAATACCACTTCCGTACAATGAACTTGCGCCTCCTTCCTGAACCTCAATGGTTGAAAAAAAAGCCGATGGAAACAGTGCTATATCAACAGAGCCGATATTTGCAGTATTTAGTGATATCCCATTCCAGAAAATTCCGGTATGATCGCCAAGGGTACCTCTAAGAGATATACATGCAAGTGCTCCCTGTCCGTAGGAGTTAATAAACATGGTTGTATTCTTTGTTAAAAGATCTGCTACTGTTGATGACTGATTATTTTTAAGAATATTGGTGTCAAGTGAAATTACGGATAACCCATTGGAGAATTTATATCTTTCAGAATTTATATTTACTCCTTGCAGTGTATGAATGGAATCATTCTTTACTATCTGTGCTGAAGATAAATAAGTAATAATTATACCTGAAATAATTAATAAAAGCTTTTTCATAAATCCCAATTGACAAATCTTAAATTCTAAAATATTAAATACAGTTTTGGGATAAAATGATATAGGATTGTTTATATCAAATCAGCTTTATTCCCGAAGCCATATTTAAATTATTTATAAGGCAGGTCTTCTGACTCACTCTCTTTTGATAACCTTCCCATCTAAAAAGACAGTGGTATCTGTATATCAAAAGTTAACAGAGTTTACAGCAGCGGGTACTGTTCAGGTTTTTCACCTGATTCCCTATTATGAACTTTTTCTGAAATGAAATTAGTTCACCTTACGGATGCAAATGTAATATTTTTTATTAAAATCAAATTTTTTTGTTTAAAAGTGTTCATATGATAAAAATTATGTAAGTTTGTAAAAAAAAATTAATACGTAATTATTATGATTAAAAGGATTTTATTTGCTTTTGTACTTACCTTAAGTAGTTTAGTCTTATTTGCACAGGAGACGGATAGTGTTAAAATAGCTATGGCTCAGAGAGCCGAGGAAGCTGAAAAATTATATAATGAAGGTGTAAACCTTTTTGATCAGAAAGATTATAATGGTGCTATAACTAAATATAATAATGCTATTAATCTTAAATCAGATTTCAATAAAGCTTATTTTAACCGTGGCCTGGCAAAGTTTGAGCTTAAAGATTATAATGGCGCAATTAAAGATTATAGTAAGGTGATAGAAATTGCTCCAAATTCTGAAAAAGCTTTCTTTAAAAGAGGAGAAACTAAATATGTATTAAATGATAAAGATGGAGCTCTTAAAGATTATTCAAGAGCAATAGAAATCGATCCTAAATACGCAAGTGCTTATTATAATCATGGTAGCCTGTATTTTGAAAAGGGTGATTATAAGGCTGCATTAAAGGATTTTAATACTTGTATAAGTTTGAAACCTAACGAAAATGCATATTATTATAATGACAGAGCCAGTACAAAACTAAAACTTGGTATGGATGCTAAAGAGATAATAAGTGATTATAACAAAGCTTTAGATATTAATCCACGTCTGGCATTTGTATACAATAATCTTGGAAGTGTTTTAAAGAAAACAAAAGATTATGACGGTGCACTTACTCAATATACAATGGCAATTAAAATGAAACCTGATTATTATGTTGCTTACAATAATCGTGGTGATTTGAAATTTATTCAGGGAAAATATCAGGAAGCAATATCAGATTTTACTGAAGCTATAAAAATTAACCCTGATTATGCATATGCTTATAATAACAGAGGAAATGCAAAATATAAAATAAATGATTATAAAGGAGCAATTGCAGATTATGATGCTGCAATTAAAATCAATCCTAAGTACGGATATGCATTTTTAAACAGAGGTATTTCAAGAGAAATGACAAGAGATGCTGCAGGATGCTGCAGTGACTGGAATATTGCAAAATCTTTAGGCGTTACTGTTGCGGATAATTTTTTGAGCACTTCATGTGAAGATCAGAAGAAGTAGCTATGAAAGCCACCGAACAATTGAAAGCCGAACATGAAGGCATTAAACTCATTCTTAAAGTAATGGAAAGAATTTCCAATAAGCTGGAGATGGAAAAAAATTTCTTGCCAAACGATCTTAAAAGAATTATTGAGTTTATGAAATTGTTCGTATATAAATGTCATCATTCTAAAGAAGAAAAAATATTGTTTCCTGCTCTTGAAAAGGCTGGTATAAAAAATGTTGATGGCCCTATCGAAATAATACTCAATGAACACCCGATTAGTAAATTATTATTAAGTAATCTTGAAATGTCTCTTAATAAATTTATTGATAGAGAATCCGGTTCCGAAGAATTAGTTATTAAAGAAATAAGGAATTTTATTTGCCTTATGAATAACCATATAAATAAAGAAAATGAAATTCTGTTTTTAATGGCTAAAAAGGCTTTAAGTAATGAGCGGCAGGAAGAATTGTATTTCAAGCTTGAAGAATATGAAGAAAGAACTGTTGATTCGTGTAAAATTGAAGAATTTCATAATTTGCTTAATGAAATGAAAGGCAGATACCTTAATACAAATTCTAGAGAAGAAAATTTTGAGAGAAAATAAAAATATTTATTCTTTAAACTAAAACCAAAAATATCTAAGATAATACTTGATAACAATGAGAGGGCTATTAGTTAATTCAACAATAGCCCTCTCCTAATAAAGTATTGGTTTGCCCTGAACTTTATTATTCTTCTTCTTTAGCTCTCAATGTGTCCCAGATAAAATATGCACAAAGTACAATAAACATTACTATTGCAAGCATTTCTGAAGCATGTGAATCAAGCCATACCTGATTAATAAAATCAAATTTGCAATATTTTAATATTGCACTGATTACACCCATTAGTGCGCCTCCTGCAATAAACCCTGATGCTATAAGTGTACCTCTTTCTCTTCTGGCATTATTTATTTTTTCGTTTTTACTTCTTGTAGAAACAAAATGTGCAATTAACCCACCAGCGAGTAATGGAGTATTTAGTTCAAGAGGAATAAACATACCGAGTGCAAATGCTAGTGCTGGTACTCCGATCATTGTTAGTATTAATGAAAGAAAAGCTCCTCCTGCATATAACAGCCATGGCGCTCCTTTACCGGACATAAGTGGTTCAATGACTGCTGCCATTGCATTTGCCTGTGGTGCAGCTAATGCATCTTTCCCTGTAAATCCATATGTCTTATTTAATATAATAATGACTCCACCTACTGTTGCTGCAGAAACAAATGTTCCTAAGAATTTCCATGTCTGCTGTTTGAATGGTGATGACCCGAGCCAGTAACCAATTTTTAAATCTGTGATAAATCCTCCGGCCATTGATAATGCCGTACAAACTACACCTCCTATTATAAGTGCTGCAATCATTCCTGAAGTCCCTGATAACCCTACTGATACCATGATTAGTGATGATAATATCAATGTCATTAGTGTCATCCCTGATACAGGATTAGATCCTACTATTGCTATTGCATTTGCCGCAACTGTTGTGAATAAAAATGCTATAATCATAACGATAAGTAGTCCGACAATTGCATGTGTGAGATTGTGAACGACTCCAAACATGAAGAATACTAATACAAGTATCATTACAAAAAGAACTCCGAAAACAATTATTGACATTGAAATATCTCTTTGTGTTCTTTGAACTTTATCCATTGTTTTGTGCTTCCCGAATATTTCGCTTACAGCAAGAGAAAAAGCTGTTTTAATAATGCCTGATGACCTTATAATACCAATAATACCGGCCATCGCGATTCCCCCAATACCTATTTGTCTGACATAATTTCTGAATATTTCTTCAGGGGACATCTGGCTGAGTACTTTGGTA
>JAUZOY010000193.1 GCA_030706235.1 Bacteroidota bacterium
AATTTCCACCCTCAATCATAATCGCTTTCCCTTCGACAAAACCTTTAGCTATTGTTTTCAATGCTTTATTATAAATACGGGTAAAAGTAGGACGCGAAACATTCATTTTTTCTGCCGCAATATCCTGCGACAGATCATCATAACAAACCATCTTAATACTTTCAAATTCTTCGTATAAAAGAGTTACAGTCCCAATCTCACATATAGGTATCCCAAATGGTTTATAACCATTCATTTTTGGCGGACTGTTTAGTGTTCTCTGTTTAAAATTTCTAGCCATTATTACTTTGCAAAGATACTATTTTTATGAACGTAGGTTTATAATTCGATATTTTTTTACTTTTGCAAAAAAAAGTTATATTATGAATCATTTTGATAAATCAGCTTCAACATGGGACAACAATCCTGTGAGAATCGAATTAACCGGGATTGTAGCAAATGAACTAAAAAAGAACATTCATTTAAATAAAAAAATGAAAGCAATGGATTACGGATGCGAGACCGGGTTTTCAAGCATTTGCTATCAATTTTCCAAAGAATCAAAAGATCAAAAAATAATCAAATATCCAATTTTTTTAATGATAGCAAAAAAAGTATAAAGATAAAAACACATAGGAAGCAATGCATAAATTAGTTTTAAATGGATTTGACGTTTTTAGTATAAAAGTTCAATGATAAACCATATATAGTAAAATTTGAATAAATACAAAATAATTATTGGAATACTTTTATGTATTTCAATACCTGTTATAGCATCAACGCCTAAATCGTTAGAAACATCACTAACAGGAAAAATAAAAGACAAAGAAACCGGGATATTTCTCCCCGGAGTAAGTATTTATATACCTGATTTAAAAATCGGTACAATATCTGATAATGAAGGAAAATACAAATTAGAAAATCTACCGGCAAAAAAGCTATTAATTCAAGTGAGTTTTACAGGTTATAAATCAATTATAGAAACTATTGACCTATCAATAATTTCAAACAAAGACTTTGAATTAGAACCATCAATTATAGAAATAGAAGAAATTGTAATAACAGGAACATCAGAAGCAGAAGAAAGAAACCGAACACCGGCACCTATGAGTATAATTACAAATACCGAATTAATGCAGAATTCTTCTTCAAATATAATTGATGCAATAGCTAAACAACCGGGAATTTCACAAATAACAACAGGAACTGGTATATCCAAACCTGTAATACGGGGATTAGGTTATAACAGAGTAGTTGTTGTTAAAGATGGTATAAGACAGGAAGGACAACAATGGGGAGATGAACATGGAATTGAAATTGACGAATTCTCAATAGATAAAGTAGAAATACTAAAGGGTCCTGCAAGTCTTTCATATGGCTCCGATGCAATTGCAGGTGTAGCAAACATGCTTACCCAACAAATATTACCCAATGGTAAAATAGTTGGTAATATTACTTCAAACTACCAGACAAATAATGGAACGATAGGTTATTCAGCCGATATTGCAGGTAATTTAAAAGGCCTGATATGGGATATGCGTTACAGTAATAAAATTGCACATGCCTACCAAAACAAATATGATGGTTATGTTTTCAACTCAGGGTTCAGGGAAAGCAGTATAAGCGGACTAATCGGGCTTAACAAATCATGGGGTTACACTCATCTGAATTTCAGTTCATATAATTTCACTCCCGGAATAGTTGAAGGAGAAAGAGATAGTTTGACAGGAAAATTTACAAAAACAGTATTAATAAATGATTCTACTTCAAAGAAAATTATTGCATCAGATAAGGATAACAAAAGTTACACTCCATTAACTCCATATCAGAAAATACATCACTATAAATTAGTTTCAAACAATAGTTTTATTATAGGAGAAAGCATTCTTAAAACAACGTTCGGATTTCAGCAAAATCAAAGGCAAGAATATGCAGATATCTTTAATATAAACAATTATGGTTTATATTTTCTTCTTAATACAATAAATTATGATATACGATATATACTTCCTGATAATAAAGATCTGAATATATCCTTCGGCACAAACGGTATGCAACAAACATCCTTAAATAAAGGCAGCGAATTCCTTATCCCCGACTATAAACTTTTCGACATGGGTGTTTTTACAATAGTCAAAAAAAAGCTTAATAAACTGGATATATGCGGAGGTATACGATATGATCTGAGAGCACAAAACGGAAATGACCTGTTTCTGAACAGCAAAGGCACAAAAACAAACATAATAAACTCAAGCTCAACCCATAAGTTTACAGCATTTAAGAATACATTTAACGGTATTTCAGGAAGTATAGGAAGTACATATCAATTTTCCGACAAATTATATTCCAAACTAAACATATCAAGAGGTTATCGTGCACCAAATATTGCAGAGTTGAGTTCTAACGGAGTACATGAAGGTACAAACAGATATGAAATCGGGAATTCATCACTTAAAGCTGAATACAGTTTACAGTTCGATTTAGCCATAGGATATCATTCAAAATATATTTCGGCAGAATTGGATTTGTTCCATAATTTAATTGACAACTTCATTTACTCAAGAAAACTAAACAATATATACGGGAAAGATTCATTGACTGATGAATACAGTACTTTTAAATTTTATTCAGGAAATGCGACTATAATGGGAGGAGAAATTAGCGTTGATATTCATCCTCATCCTCTCGACTGGCTTCATTTTGAAAATGCTTTTTCATATGTTCAAACTGAACAAAAGAATCAACCTGACTCTACAAGATATCTTCCACTCACACCGGCGCCCAAGCTACAATCCACATTAAGAGCAGAAACAAGGCATTTGAGTAAACATCTGCATAACCCATATATAAAGTTCGAACTGGAAAACTATTTCAGGCAAAATAAATATTTCTCTGCATACAATACAGAAACCGCTACGCCTGCTTATACTCTTATTAATGTTGGAGCCGGAAGTGATCTGGTTTTAAAAGATAAAATAATTTGTTCTATCTACCTCAGTATAAACAATCTTACAGATGTTGCGTATCAAAGCCATCTTAGTCGATTGAAATATGCACCTGAAAATTTCATAACAGGAAGAACAGGAATATATAATATGGGTAGAGACATAAGTATAAAACTAAACTTTCCTTTTAACTTCAAAAAAAGCTGATTATAAAATTACCATTAAAGCAAAAATATATTTTGTAATAATTATTTTGAAATTTCTTGAATTTTGGCAAAATACATTGCAAATGAACGATACAGGAAATGTGTCCATTTGCCAAATGGCACAATGATAAGAGCCCATTGTACTAAAATCATCAAATGAAAATAATAAAGCCATGCATTAGATTCCATTAGATCAATATCAATAAAAAGTCTTACAAGAAAAGCTGTCACGCCCATTAAAAGCAACCAGACAACAAAATACCAATCAGAAGGTTGTGAAAAAGTATTCATTTCCTTGTTCTTTTTTATCCTGCTTAAAACGAAATCAAATGTTACAATAAATATGACAGCACTCTCAATATAACCCAAAATTATCACAAACAGATTTTCAGAAGCAAACCAATCCAGAAAAACAGTGGTAAACAACAAGCTTAAATAACTTATCACGAGGATAAAATGCTCTAGCCAGCGAAATTTATTTTCATTGCAATCTAATGCCCTTTTTTGCGTAAACATATGAACAAACAAGTCTTTAACAGCAATGCTGTATGATTTAACAGACATTTTTACCTCTGTTTTTAACATGGTAAAGTACCACATTCTTATAATATTAGGAAGAAAAATCACAATAAAGACTCCGGCAATAGCAAACATTTCAAAATAATGGCCATAATGCATAATTTTCATTACATTAAAATCTTCATACATAATGAATCCAAGTTCGGCTATTGCGATAATAATAAAAGCAATCATTGTTAAAAGCCCTGATTTATATAATAAACCGGATAATCCTGTCCAATCATACCTTGCAGTAAGCCAACGTCTTATTGACATCATCAATTCTCCCGGTTTAGCTTGTTGAGGACATTTAGTAGTGCATTCGCCACAATAATAACAAAGCCATGGCTTAAGTGATGATTGTAACTCTTCTTCAAGACCCAAAACGCTGTAACGGACGATCTCTCTTGGGAATGAGTTGTCCTCAGTTGATAAAGAACAAACAGCAGTACAGTTTCCACAATTATAGCAAGCATTGAAATCAACAGCACCATATTTTTTAAGTTCTTGCTTAAGTTCAGATTTGATTAAAGCCATAATTACCTGTTTTTCAATTCATAAAAATAATATTCATCCATATCGTCTAATCTATTTACAACAATATCTCCGAATTTTAACAATGCCATAAGGTAATAAGTTGTATCAGGTAGCGATATTTGAGTAAATTCCGACAACTGAGGAATTGTTTTAGGTCCTTCTTTAAGTGCATCCATCAATGCTTTTCGATTTTTACTGTAAAGTTTGCGGCCATCAATCACACTCGCCGATACTTTCCTCTGCTGCTTAATAATATCAATAGTTTTTTCTTTCTTTTCCATTGTAAATAAATCATTTAAGATTCGGACAATGCATCAATCATAGATTCTATCTGTGGATTTGTATAACCATATAAATCTATTGCATCTGAAGGACACACGGGTGTACACATACCGCATCCTTTACAATTAGATTCTATAACTTTTGCGACTTTTCTGTCTTCATAATCAATTTGAGAAATTGCATCGAATGGACATGCTTCTGTACATTTATTACACCAAATACAAGCGGCAGGATTAATTTTGGCTAATGTAGGTTCAAGTACCAGCTCGCCTTTTGTAAGTATGGAATTGATTTTTGCTGATGCGGCCATAGAAGAGTTCAATGTTTCATAAATATTCTTCGGTGATTGACATGTTCCTCCAATCACTACACCATCAATCACAGTTTCTACAGGTTTTAATTTCATGTGAATTTCATTGAAAAAATGATCACGACCAACAGGTATTTTCAACAGATGTTCCAGTTTATCATTTTTACGTGGGACCATACCAGTTACTAACACAATCAGGTCAGCATCAGTTTCAAGTGTTTTTCCTGCAGTCAGAATATCCTTAACCTTCACATATGTTCTATTCCCCTTTTTTTCAACTTGAGGAATATTATCAAGAGTAAATTGAAGAAAGATATCTCCTTGTTCAGAAGCCTGTGCATAAATCAGTTCCTGTTTTCCATAAGTTCTGATGCCACGGGTAAAGTGAATATTCTGAATGTTTTTAAACTTATTTTTAACCAGTACAGCAGTGTGCGAAGTCGCAGTACAACAATAACGTGAACAATATTTATTTTCGCCATCCTTGTCCTGGCGACTACCAACACAATATATATAAGCAATTTTTTTTACTTTTTCTCCTTTGAATAACAACTCATGTTCATTCAGCTCAATCAATCGTTTAAATTGAGGTAATGTGATAACATTTTCAATTTTATTGTAACCATATTCATCATATAATGGTTCGTATGAATCAAAACCAGTATTTACAACAAATCCTCCTATATGTAAAGATAATATTTCCTCTTTACCATCAGGATTGAAAGATGAACATATTTTATTGCATAAACCACATTTGATACAAGCTTTCATATCGATTGCCGGCTGCAAAGGGTATTGTCCATTGTCCGGCAAATAAATTGCTTTACGTTTAATCAGTCCAAAATTATATTCATCGTCTAATGATATAGGACATTCTGATACCGCTCTATTAATATCAGCATCTGTTGCGAAACCTGAAAACCCACGTGAAGAGATTTTCACTTTAATATCAAAATTCCCTATACTTCCTGTTTTTTCAATTAATTCTGCTCCGGTAAATAATTTAATATTAGCTCGTTTTTGAATTTCTTTATACAAACTGTTTATAAGTTCATTTCCCCTGTCATCATTTGGAGCAACATTACCCCATTGCGAGGTATGCCCCCCGACAAAGAAAGATTTTTCAATCAGATAAACTTCTGTACCCATATCAGCTAAGCCAATCGCTGTACGCATGCCTCCAATACCTGCACCAATTACAGCTACAGCATTTGTTGCAGGTATTTTCATTGAAGTAAGTGCTTCAGATTCTCTGGCTCTGGCAATAGCCGCT
>JAUZOY010000194.1 GCA_030706235.1 Bacteroidota bacterium
ACATATATAAGATAATATTCAAACAATCCAAGGCATTTATGACAGAAGGTATGAATGAACACCAAATGACGATGAGAATGAGAGGACGTCCGAAAATTCTTCTGGCAACAAATTATGAAGAAGCCATTCAAGTATATGAAAAATATAAAAATAACCTTCTGGGCATTATTTCTGATATTAGCTATTGCAGAAATGGAGAAATGGATAACCAGGCAGGATTGAGACTATGCGAAAAAGTTAAATCTGATGACCCAACATTGACATTCTTACTGCAATCTTCAGATTCTGAAAACGAAAAGATTGCTAATGACCTGGGAGCCGGATTTTTAAACAAATATTCTAAAACCCTTTCTATTGAGCTTAGAGATTTTATAATACAGCATTTTGCTTTTGGCGATTTTATTTTTCGGGATCCCGATACTAAAGCTGAAATAACAAGAGCTCATGATCTGCAGGCTTTACAAAATAAAATCCTGGATGTTCCGGACAAATCTCTTGAATACCACATAAAAAGAAATCACTTTTCTAAATGGTTAAACGCACGCGCTTTGTTTACAATCGCAGAGATGTTTAAACCTGTAAGGCCTGACGATTTTAATAACCTTGATGAAGTAAGATCATATATTTTTGAAGCAATATCCAACTATAGAATGAATAAAGGAAGAGGAATAATTGCAAAATTCTCGAAAGAAAAATTTGATGAATATTTTTTGTTCTCGAGAATTGGCGAAGGCTCAATCGGTGGCAAAGCCAGAGGTTTAGCTTTTATAGATTCATTAATTAAAAGAAACCAGATATTTGATAAATACGATGATATGATTATCTCAATTCCAAGAACCGTCGTATTAAGTACCGATATTTTTGATGAATTTATGGAGAAAAACGATCTTTATAAAATAACAACAATGGAGCTATCTGATGATGAGATCCTTAAACTATTCATCGGTGCAAATTTACCATTCCGAATTCATGAAGATCTAATGGCATTTTTGTCTGTGGTCAGAAATCCTATAGCAGTAAGATCATCAAGCTTGCTCGAGGACTCACATTATCAGCCTTTTGCCGGAATTTATTCAACATATATGATCCCTAAAAACAATGATATCCAGATGATGTTATATCAATTAGGTATAGCTATCAAAAGTGTATATGCATCTGTCTTTTACAAAGATAGCAGGGCTTATATGACGGCAACATCTAACCTTATTGATGAAGAAAAAATGGGTATTGTTCTTCAGGAAATATGCGGTTCCAAATATGGTAACAGGTTTTACCCTACATTTTCTGGCGTTGCCAGATCAATCAATTTCTATCCTGTATACCCTGAGCATTTTGAAGATGGAATTGCAACAGTTGCACTTGGATTGGGCAAATATATAGTTGACGGGGGAATAGCATTAAGATTTTGTCCAAAGTATCCCAAAAAGATTTTACAGCTATCATCACCGGATATGGCATTAAGAGATACTCAAAAATACTTCTATGCACTGGATCTAAATCCTGACAGTTTTATACCATCAACAGATGAAGGTATTAATCTCTTAAAACTGGATATATCAGAAGCAGAAAATGATGGCACATTGAAAGATATTTCCTCTACATATGATTATGAGAATAATATTATAAGAGATGGTACAGGAATAAAAGGGAAAAAGTTAATTACATTTTCAAATATTCTTAGTTACAACAGAATACCACTAAGCGATATTCTTCAGGATCTTCTTGAAATTGGCCAAAAAGAAATGAATAATCCTGTTGAAATAGAATTTGCTGTTAACATGAACACCCCCAAAAGTTATCCGAAAATATTTAATTTTCTTCAAATAAGACCTATTGTGAACAACGGTCAGAATGTTGATTTAAATCTTGAAGACATCAAAGAAGAAGACTCAATAATAATATCAAGATCAGCACTGGGAAATGGTATCATCAATGAACTGCAAGATATCATTTATATAAAACCTGAATCATTTAACCCGTCTGAAAACATAAATATTGCATTAAAAATAGAAGAACTGAACAATCAGTTTATCAAAGAAAACAGAAATTACATACTTGTAGGACCTGGACGTTGGGGATCTGCAGACCCATGGCTTGGTATTCCGGTAACATGGCCGCAGATCAGTGCTGCAAGAATTATTGTCGAATCAGGACTTGAAAATTACCGGATTGATCCAAGTCAGGGAACACATTTCTTCCAGAATCTGACTTCATTCAGAGTCGGTTATTTCACTATTAACCCATATGTTAAAGACGGGTATTATGATCTTGATTACTTAAGTGCAAAGACTCCTTTTTATGAAGATAAATTCATAAAGCATATCAGGTTCGACAACCCTGCTATTGTAAAAATAAATGGTAGAAAAAATATTGGTATTATTCTTAAACCAATTTCTTAAAAAATTATCAAAACTGATAAAAAAAATTATTATTTTAATTATTTATGTAACTTTGACAACTGAAATTCTAAATAGTCAATATTTATAAATACAATAAATTCAATCATTTAATATGGAAGTTTTAGATAATTTAAAGTACACCAAAGATCATGAATGGATAAAAGTTACAAATAATGGTGAAGCATTAATCGGCGTTACAGATCATGCACAAAGTGAACTAGGTGATATTGTTTTTGTTGAAGTAGAAACTGTTGGAGAAACACTTGCACAGGAAGAAGTTTTCGGAACAATTGAAGCTGTAAAAACTGTATCTGATATGTTCATGCCGGTATCAGGAGAAATTCTTGAATACAATGAAGAAATATCATCTACTCCTGAAATAATTAACAAAGATCCTTATGGTAAAGGTTGGATCATAAGAATAAAAATGTCTAACCCTGATGAATTAAATTCACTTCTGACATCTGTAGAATACACGAAATTAATAGAAGGATAGTTACAGGCTGAAGTGTTTTTCAAAAAACTATTGCCGGCATTTTTATGGGCAATCTTAATTCTGGTTCTTAGCGAGTTACCTGGAAAAAATTTTAGTGAATTTGATTTTTCATTTTTAGCTTTTCTTAAACTTGATAAAATCATTAAACCAGACAAGATTGTCCATATGTATTTATATTGCGTACAGGTTTTTTTCCTTATATCAGGATTAAGTAACCAGAATTCTTTAAAATTTCTAAAAAAAAATCCTGTAATAATTTCAATTTTATTAAGTGGTTTATATGGATATCTGATGGAAATCCTGCAACGTGATTTTTTTATTGGAAGATCTTATGACATTAAAGATGTTTTAGCAAATGTTACGGGCAGTTTTATCGGATGGTTTGTTTATCTTTTTTATATCAAAAAAATAAGTAAAGAATAATTTTTTTTCTTCATTTTAAAAATATTATGTAGGTTTGTAAGAATAAGTGTTTATTTTCCAAATTATGCCAATTATTACATTAACAAGCGATTGGGGGCTGAAAGATCATTACCGTGCTTCAGTAAAAGGTGCTATTTTAAATTTTTTACCTAATGCTAATATCATTGACATATCACATCTTATTACTCCGTATAATATCCTAGAAGCTTCATATGTAATCAGAAATTGCTATAAAAGTTTTCCGGATGATACAATACATATAATCGGAGTTAATACAGAAGCTTCACCTGAAAATCCACATATCGCCATTTATGCAGATGGACAATACTTTATTGGTGCAGACAACGGTTGTTTTTCTCTTATTCTTAAAGATAAAACTGTAGAAAAAATAATTGAAATTGAAATAGCCCAGGATAGCAACAACTTTACATTCTCAGCCAGAGATGTATTTGCTAAAGCTGCATGTCATATTGCTTCTGGAAGACCTATAGAAAAATTAGGTTCTGTCAGAGAAAAATTGAATGAACAGGGAATGATCAGTCCGGTTGTTACTTCTGATAAAATAATAGGGTCGGTAATATATTTTGATAATTATGGAAATTGTTTAACAAATATTTCTGAAGAATTATTCAATGAAGTTAGAAAAAACAGAAAATTTGTGATCATGTCAGGCAAAGCATCATCAGACATAAAGAAAATTTCAATGTCTTACCTGGATGTTAAACTTTATGAATTACTTGCTGTATTCAATAATAATGGATACCTGGAAATAGCTCTTAGCAAGGGAAATGCAGCCGGAATGCTGGGACTGGGGCTTAAGAAAGATCCGTCAATT
The DNA here is from genome assembly GCA_030706235.1 of Bacteroidota bacterium. Taxonomy (GTDB): domain Bacteria; phylum Bacteroidota; class Bacteroidia; order Bacteroidales; family GWE2-29-8; genus JAUZOY01. The sequence continues at coordinate 4,154 of JAUZOY010000194.1, forward strand.
ACTATTTTATTTGAATAAACAAATCAAATTAAACTTTTTACAGCTTTTATTATTCCATTTTTATCAAAACCACATTCGGCATATAATTCCGGTAATGATCCATGTTGTATAAATGAATCGGGAATTCCAAGCCTTACAACTTTTGCATTATAATTATTAAAAATCATAAATTCAATAACCGCCGACCCCATACCTCCTGTAATTATTCCATCCTCAATAGTAATGACCTTATTATAATTCGTGAATACCTCATTTAAAAGATCTTCATCTATTGGCTTTATAAACCTTATATCATAATGAGCAACTGATATATTTTCTTTTTCTAATTCTATAATTGCTTCAGCAGCAAAATTTCCCGGATGTCCTGCAGAAATAATGGCAATATCTTTACCCTCCTTTAATTTTCTACCCTTACCAATTGGTATTTCAGAAAAAGGTTTTTCCCAATCCACCATAACACCCTTGCCACGAGGATAACGAATTGAAAAAGGACCTCTGTTTTCAAGTTGAGCAGTATACATCAGGTTTCGCAGCTCTTCTTCATTCATAGGAGCGGAAACAATCATTCCCGGTATGCAACGCATAAATGCAATATCGAAAACTCCGTGATGTGTTGCTCCATCCTCTCCGACCAACCCTGCCCGGTCAAGACAAAAAACCACTTTAAGTTTTTGAAGTGCTACATCATGTATTATCTGATCATATGCTCTCTGAATAAATGTAGAATATATATTACAAAAAGGAACCAGCCCCTGAGAAGCAAGACCTGCAGAGAATGTTACAGCATGTTGCTCTGCAATTCCAACATCAAATGCTCTTTCAGGCATGAGATTCATCATTATGTCCAATGAACATCCGGAACCCATAGCAGGTGTAATCCCTATAATCTTTTTATTCGTTTCAGCCAATTCCATAATTGTATGTCCAAACACATCCTGATATTTTGGTGGCTGTTTTTCTCCACTACTTTTAACTATAATTTTACCTGTATTCTTATCAAAAAGACCGGGAGCATGAAATTTTGTCTGATGTTTTTCAGCTTCAATAAAACCTTTCCCTTTGACAGTAACACAATGGAGTAATTTAGGCCCTTGTATATATTTTAAATCATTAAGTATTTTTGTTAATCTTACAACATCGTGACCATCAACCGGTCCGAAATACCTGAAATTAAGAGATTCAAAATAATTACTTTGCTTTAAAACAGTCGATTTAATAGCATTTTCTATTTTTTGAACCAGAGCCCTGGCATGAGAACCGTATCTTTTTATCTTTCCAAGTCCTTTCCAGATATCATCTTTTAGTTTGTTGTAGGTTTTAGATGTGGTTATATCTAAAAGATATTCCTGAAATGCTCCGACATTAGGATCTATAGAAATTCCATTATCATTCAGAATAACCAATAAATTACTTCCATCTGCCCCAGCATGATTTAGTGCTTCAAAAGCCATTCCGCCGGTCAATGAGCCATCTCCTATAATAGCAATCTGATGTCTGTCATATTCATGTTTATATCTTGATGCAACCGCAATACCCAATGCAGCAGATATTGATGTGGAAGAATGCCCCACACCAAAAGCATCATGCTCACTTTCTTCCATTCGAGGGAAACCACTAATTCCTTTATATTTTCTATTCGTTATAAATTCATCTTTCCTTCCGGTTAAAATTTTATGTGCATATGCCTGATGACCAACATCCCATATTATCTTGTCATAAGGTGAATTGTAGATATAATGCAGTGCAACAGTAAGTTCTACAACACCAAGACTAGCGCCAAAATGCCCCGGATTTTCTGATACTACATCAATAATATACTGCCGAAGCTCATCACATAATTGTATAAGATCATCTTCGTGCAGCTTTTTAAGATCAGTAGGATTGTTTATTTGTGATAATAACTTTCCCTGAATAATATCCATCAGCAAATCTCTTA
>JAUZOY010000195.1 GCA_030706235.1 Bacteroidota bacterium
ATTGAATGTGTTCCCAATTTCAGTGAAGGGAAAGACATGAACATTATTAAACAGATTACCGACAAAATTGAAGAAGTTGAAGGCATAAAATTACTTGATGTTGATCCGGGGAAGGCTACAAACAGAACTGTTGTAACATTTATCGGAACCCCTGATGATGTTATTGAAGCTGCATTCAGAGCAATTAAAAAAGCATCTGAAGTCATAGATATGCGAAAGCATAAAGGAGAACACCCCAGAATGGGTGCTACAGATGTATGTCCACTGATTCCTGTAGCAAATGTAACAATGGAAGAAGCTGTTGAATATTCAAGAAAACTTGCAGAAAGAGTTGGTAACGAACTTGGTATTCCAGTATATTGCTATGAGTATGCTGCATATAAAGATGAAAGAAAAAATCTTGCAACAATCCGTGAAGGAGAATATGAAGGATTATCAAATAAGTTAGCAAAACCGGAATGGAAACCGGATTTCGGTCCGGCAAAATTTAATCCTTTTTCAGGTGCAACTGTAATAGGTGCCAGGGATTTTCTTGTTGCATTTAATGTAAATCTTAATACAACTTCAACACGTAAAGCAAACAGTATAGCTTTCGATGTAAGAGAAAGAGGAAGAGTAAAAAGAGAAGGTAATTCATTAACCGGTAAAATTGTAAAAGATGAAAACGGTCAGCCATTATATATTCCGGGAAGCCTGAAATCAGTAAAAGCTATCGGGTGGTTTATTGAAGAATACGGAATTGCACAGATTTCAATGAATCTTACAAATGTTAATATTACTCCTATGCATATTGCATTTGAAGAAGTATGCAAAAAAGCAGATGCCAGAGGAATAAGAGTAACCGGTTCTGAGCTTGTCGGACTTGTTCCTTTAAAAGCAATGACAGATGCAGGTAAATATTTTCTCAGGAAGCAAAAACGTTCATTAGGAGTCTCAGAAGCAGAAATAATAAAAATAGCTGTTAAATCATTAGGCCTTGATGAATTGAAACCATTTAATCCGAAGGAAAAGATTATTGAATATATTATCGAAGATAATAGCAAAAAAAGGCTGATAGATATGAACCTGATAGAATTTGCAAACGAAACGGCATCAGAATCACCTGCACCAGGAGGAGGTTCAATTTCAGCATATCTTGCTACACTTGGTGTTTCTCTTGGTACTATGGTAGCAAATTTATCATCTCACAAAAGAGGATGGGATGATCGTTGGGAAGAATTCTCAGACTGGGCAGAAAAAGGTCAAACATTGAAAGATGAATTGTTAATGCTCGTAGATGAAGATACTAATGCTTTTAATAAGATTATGGAAGCATTCGGACTTCCAAAAACTACTGACCATGAAAAAGCTATAAGGAAACAGGCTATTCAGTATGCTACCAAATATGCAATTGAAGTTCCTTTCAAGGTAATGCAAAGAGCATTAGAAACAATGGAAATTCTAAAAGCTATGGTTGAAAAAGGAAATCCAAATTCCGTTACCGATGCAGGTGTAGGTACTTTATGTGCACGCTCTGCAGTTATTGGTGCATTTTTAAATGTAAAAATTAATGCTGCCGGCTATGACGATAAGGATTTTGTAAATGATATTATTTCAAAAGGTTCAATAATAGAAGAAAATGCTATTAATATTGAGAAGACAATAATCGATAAAATAAATAATAAGCTAATGGATAAAAAATAATTGCTTGATGTTAAAATTAATTTTTTAATGTAAAAATATTTGTAATTAATTATAAATAAATAATTTTGAATAAAATTTCTTTATAAGATTTTATTCAAAAACGATATATTGACTTAATATTCAGGGAATTGTATTATATTTTTGATTTTTGTTTCATTATTTATAAATATAGTATTTTTGCCGAATATTTACTAAAAAAGTAATAAATAATTATGGCAAGTAACCTGGTAATAGTTGAATCACCTGCAAAAGCAAAGACCATTGAAGGATTTTTAGGCAAGGATTTTCTGGTAAAATCAAGTTTCGGACATGTTCGTGATCTTTATCAGAAAGAGCTTTCAATAGATATAGCAAATGATTTTAAACCGCATTATGAAATATCTCCTGATAAGAAAAAACTGATAGAAGAATTAAAACAGATTGCAAAGAAATCAGACACAGTATGGCTTGCTTCCGATGAAGACCGTGAAGGAGAAGCAATATCATGGCATTTAAGTGAAGCTTTAAATCTTGATATGGAAAAAACCAAAAGGATTGTTTTTCACGAAATAACCAAAACAGCTATACTTGAAGCAATAAAAAATCCGAGAGGTATAGATTTAAATCTTGTTGATGCTCAACAGGCACGCAGAGTACTGGACAGATTAGTAGGTTTTGAACTTTCACCGGTATTATGGAAAAAAATTAAACCATCATTATCAGCAGGAAGAGTTCAGTCAGTAGCTGTAAGACTAATTGTAGAACGAGAAAAAGAAATAAATGCATTTAATGAGATATCTACTTATAAAGTTACCGGTCAGTTTTTTATTAATAAAGGGAATGAAAAGGTAATTCTTAAGGCCGATTTATCTACAAAATTTGATACTAAGGAAGAGGCTCTTAATTTTTTGAATAAATGTGCTGAGGCAGAGTTTACTATTTCAGATATTGAAACTAAACCTGCAAAAAAATCACCGGCACCACCATTTACAACATCTACATTGCAACAGGAAGCCAGTCGTAAACTCAATTTTTCTGTTTCAAAAACCATGGTTGTTGCCCAGCAATTATATGAAGCCGGAAAGATAACCTACATGAGAACAGATTCTGTTAATCTATCAGATATGGCTATTGACCTGGCAAAGACTGAAATCACAAAATCTTACGGTCATGAATATTCCCGCGTAAGAAAATATACGACAAAAACAAAAGGTGCACAGGAAGCGCACGAAGCCATCCGTCCTACTTATATGAACAATCATACTATTGAAGGTGATGCAGCGCAAAAAAAACTTTATGACCTTATCTGGAAAAGAACACTTGCTTCGCAAATGAGTGATGCTTTACTTGAAAAAACAAATGTTACAATAGATATTTCAACAACGCCAGAGAAATTTATTGCAAAAGGAGAAGTACTAAAATTTGACGGGTTCCTTAAAGTTTATATGGAATCAACAGACGATGATATTGAAGATGATGAAAGCAAAGGCATGCTTCCTCCATTAAATAAAGGTCAGAAACTTGATCCTAAACAAATTGATGCGATTCAGAAATATTCACAACATCCTCCAAGATATACCGAAGCAAGTCTTGTAAAAAAACTTGAAGAACTTGGAATAGGTCGTCCTTCAACATATGCACCTACAATCTCAACCATACAGAAAAGAGGTTATGTGGTAAATGAAGACCGAAAAGGAACTGAAAGAAATTATGAAATTATTACACTTGAAGAAAATAAGATAAAAGAAACTGGCAAAACTGAAGTAACAGGTACAGAAAAGTCAAAACTTTTTCCGACTGATATAGGAACATTGGTAAATGACTTTCTGGTATCTCATTTCGACAGAATACTTGATTACAACTTTACTGCAAATGTTGAAAAAGAATTTGATAAAATAGCGCAGGGATTGAAAATATGGAACGAAATGATAAAAGGTTTTTATTCTACTTTCCATAAAAATGTTGAAAATGTATTAGGAGATTCTGAAAGGCCAAATTACGAAAGGCATATAGGCATTGACCCTAAAACCGGCAAAAATGTAATAGTAAGAATGGGAAGATTTGGTCCCGTAATTCAACTTGGCGACAATTCAGAGGAAGAAAAACCAAGATTTGCCAGCCCTAAAAAAGATCAGCGCATTGAAACAATTACACTTGAAGAAGCACTTAAACAATTTGAATTGCCAAGAACAATTGGTAGTTTTGAAGATGAAGATATGATTGCTGCGATTGGAAAATTCGGTCCATATATCAGACATAAATCTGCATTCTACTCATTACCAAAAGAAGACGATCCATTATCAATCGGCAAAGACAGAGCTATAGAAATAATACTGGCAAAACGACAAAAAGATATAGAGAAAGTTATAAATATTTTTAAACACGAAGATAAAGATATACAAGTACTAAATGGAAGATGGGGCGCATATATTGCTGTTGAAAAAACAAATTATAAAATACCTAAAAAGACTGACCCTAAGTCACTTACTCTTGATGACTGTCTAAAAATAATTAATGAAACACCTCAGGAAACTTCTAATAAAAAAACTTATTCTAAAACAACAAAGAAAAAGTAATTTGTAAAACATAAAGTTATACTATTTATTTTGCACTAACCTTTTTGTCCCATAACTTTTCCTTAAAGTTATGGATTGTGGATAAGTCCGTGATAATTAAAACAGTTTCTAAATATTTTAGAGAACTTGACTGTATATTATAAAAATTATGTAGGTTTGCGAAACTGTTTAAACAAAGTCTATAATTTTAAAAGTTAAATGAATGGATATTTCAATTTTCTTTGAACCATTAAAAACAATCGATTACGAAAACATACTGAATAATAACAGTAAGAGCATGGGAAAAGTTATTGATGCCTATTTCGATGAAGGCGCTTTCCCTGACCTGGAAAATAAACATATTGCATTAATTGGAGTAAAGGAGGACAGAAGTGCTGTAAATAATGAAGGTTGTGCTCTTGCACCTGACTATATACGTAAATATTTTTATAAACTTTCTACTGGATTCTGTTCACCAAAGATTGTTGACCTGGGAAATATTAAGAGAGGATTTGAAGTTGAGGATACCTATTATGCAATATCAAATGTTATCACAGAATTATTAAAACTTAAAATAATTCCTGTAATAATCGGAGGAAGCCAGGATCTGACAAAAGCAAATTATACTGCTTATGAAAGTTTATCTCAGGTAATAAATATTGTTTCTGTTGATAACCAGTTCGACCTTGGAAATCCTGAGGAGAGACTTAATTCACAATCCTATTTAAGCAATATTATAGTACAGCAGCCGAACTTTCTTTTTAACTTTACTAACATAGGTTATCAGACATACTTTGTTGAGCAGGAATATATCGATCTTATGAAGAAGTTGTATTTCGACATTTACAGACTTGGACTTGTCAGATCTGACCTAAATGAGGTTGAACCTATGGTCAGGAATGCAGATGTAATGAGTTTTGATATATCTGCCATCCGACAATCAGATGCTCCCGGAAATTGTAATGCAACTCCTAATGGATTCTATGGTGAAGAAGCATGTCAGATAGTAAGGTTTGCAGGATTGAGCGATAAGTTAACCTCGATTGGTTTTTATGAATACAACCCATTATATGATAAAAGCGAACAGACAGCACATCTTTTAGCACAGATGATATGGTATTTTATTGATGGGTATTACAACCGTAAACAGGATTTCCCTTTAACAAACAAATCTGATTTTATAAAATACCTGGTATCCATCAGTGATCATAAACATGAAATAGTATTCTTTAAAAGCAAAAGAAGCGAAAGATGGTGGATGGAAGTACCATGTCCTGCCGATCGTATAACAAAATATGAAAGGCATCATCTGATTCCTTGTTCTTACGCTGATTATAAATCTGCCTGCAATGAAGATATGCCGGACCGCTGGTGGCAGGCATACCAGAAATTAACTGTTAATAGTTAGTTCGTGAAATACTTCTTCTAAATTTGTATCGACAGAAGTTATTTCTGTTAATATCCATTGATTACTTACGCAGAGATTGAAAATGCTTCTTTTTGAAGATAGTTCCGGTTTGCTGATAACTTCTATTTTATCATCTTTTAAAAATGCTGTTTCAACGGATTCAAGTTGATTGAGGCCTAAAAGAACATCCATAGCGTTTCCATCTTCAATTTTTAATCTTAATATTTCAGGTTTTTTATGAAGTTTTTTTAATGTTTCAGGAGTACCATCTGCAACTATTTTCCCTTTATTGATTATCAGCATCCTGTCGCATGTAGCTTCGACTTCAGAAAGTATATGAGTACTGAAAATTATAGTTTTTTCTTTACCTAAATCTTTAATCAACTGACGAATTTCTACAATCTGATTTGGATCCAAACCTGTAGTCGGTTCATCAAGAATAAGTACAGGAG
>JAUZOY010000196.1 GCA_030706235.1 Bacteroidota bacterium
AAAAACTCTTCAAAGAACTTTAATCTCTATCTCTCTTGTTTCACCCTATCTCTTATCGATTGGGAGTGCAAAGGTACACCTCATTTTTTAACTACCAAATCTTTTTTTACATTTTTTTTAAAATATTTTTTATTACCACTGATTATCTGTCTTTTGCGAATGAAAAAAAAATCAATTATTTTTTACTGTTATAAAACGAGTATTCAAACTTCCTTCTGTTTTCAGTCTTATCTTGAGGGCTAACTTCAACTGTTTCAATCAATAAACCTTTATTATTGTATTTAAAAATCAATTTTGAGCTTTCTACATTGTTTTTGAAAGTAATTTTTTCAGTGGGATTAGAGTCTGAATCATACTTAGTATTCTCTTTTTCAATAGATCCGTCTTCATTTTTGGTAATAATTTGTATAACTCTACCCTTAGAATCATATGAAGTTTCAACACTCATTGCTATTCTTTTTGTTTTATCATAATTAACATTAGATATTTCATTCCCATTTTTATCATACTTATAAACTATATCATTCTGAATATCACCATCTTGGTTGTATGATATGCTTTCTATTAGCCTGCGATTAATATCATAATTATAGACATAGCGTGTATCTATACTCCCATCGGATTTATATTCAATATTCTCAATTTCAAGACCTTTATTATCATATTTTGAGCTGGTTAAATTTACTGTACCATCTGAATTATATATCATTGACTCAATCCTGTGATTTTTTTTGTCATATCTGTTTTTTTCCTGATATTCTATTTTTTTATTCAACCCATAATTATTTACCTCTATTTTATTTCCATTGTCATCATATGTTGTCGATATGGTATTAATAATATTCCCCATACTATTGTAGATAACATGCTCTGTTTCATTCTGATCTTTATTATAAAAAAATACATTTCTATTGTATACAGAGCCATCAGTATTGTAAAAGATATCCTCAATAATATTACCATTTATATCATAAACTTTTTTTTCCTCTTTAGTTCTGTTTGTATCCTTTTTACTACTATTGGAGTCGTAATCGAATGTAGTACATGATTTTATGCCAAAGAATTTTATTTTATCTCTTTCTTCTTTAAATTCTTTTTTATCATGGCATGAAACAGCTAACAATATAAAGATTGCAACAAAGATATAATTATGCCTCATATATTTCTTGTTATTAATAGTTTATCATTATAAATATTTTGTTCTTCTATTATCTTACCTCTTAATCCTGGAGCTTTTATTCCATTAAAAAACAAATTACTTCCTATAAATACTCTTGATTCATCCCAAAGATTTAAATCATAGAAAGAGTTTATAAGAACAGATCCTCCTTCTACAATAAGCGACTGAATTTTACGAACATATAAGTCTTCAAGTATCTGAGGTATTATATTAACATTAAAATCTACTGTACAATATTCAAGATTTTCCGAAGAGGGTTTATTTTTTGAAGTATATATTATAGTAGATACAGTTCTGTCAAACAGATTCAGATCTAAAGGTAATTTCAAATCCCTATCAATAACAATTCTTAATGGATTCTTACCTTCATAATCTCTTGCATTAAGTTTTGGATTATCAACATATGCAGTCTTTGTTCCTACAATTATAGCTTGTTCTTCTGTTCTCCATTTATGAACAATCATTCTAAGATATTCATTAGTAATCCAGTTTGGAGAAGAAATTTTGTTCTCACTTCTTATAATGTCAATATATCCATCAAAAGTTTGTGCCCATTTCAATATTATATATGGACGTTTTATCTGATGATAAGTAAAAAACCTTTTATTTAGCTCAATTGATTCATTTTTCATAACATCACAAATGACTTTACAGCCGGCTTCTTTAAGTTTTTGTATTCCACGCCCTGCAACTTCTGCAAAAGGATCTGTTGAACCGATTACTATTTCAGGTATTTTATGTTTAATAATCAGATCTGTACATGGAGGTGTTTTGCCAAAATGGGAACAAGGTTCAAGATTTACATAAAGTATTGATTCTTTAAGATTTTCTTTATTAATAACTGATTCAATAGCATTTACCTCTGCATGATTTCCGCCAAATTTATGGTGAAAGCCCTCCCCTATTATTTTATCATCTTTAACTATCACGCTACCAACCATAGGATTTGGAGCTACAAGGCCCAGTCCTCCTCCGGCAATCTGAATACAACGTGATAAATATCTTTGATGTTTTTCAATATCAATAATGTCTTTATCCATTTTCTAATTAACTATGATGATATGGTTCTCCTTTAATTATTGTCATAGCTCTGTATAATTGTTCGACAAAAATCAACCTCACAAGCTGATGTGAAAAAGTCATTAGTGAAAGTCCTATAATATAATTTGCTCTTTCTCTTACAGCATCAGTAAATCCGTATGCGCCACCAATAACAAAACGCAAAACTTTTGTCGAATTAAGCATATTATTACTGACAAAACCGGCAAATCCTGCAGAATTCATTTCTTTTCCATTTTCATCAAGAAGGACAATAATATCTTTACTTCCAAAAGTTTTCAAAAAAACTTCAGCTTCTTTATTTTTAATAATGTTGATATTAGTATTTTTAGAAAATTTCAATTCAGGAAGTGTCTGAATTTCAAATGGAAGGTAATTATTAATTCTCTTTTCATAAATACTTATACCCTCCGTTAAATACTTTTCCACTGTCTTACCGGTTAGTGTTAAAATAATCTTCATAGAATACAAAGGTAATTAATATTTATATAGCAAAAAATTTTATACCTATTATGCAAAATAATAGTATTTTTGTAGTTTTGATGAAAAAGCTATTCTTTAAACATAAATACTCCGATTGGAAATCAAATATTAATGATAGTAAAAAGAAAATCCTTTTACTGGGCCTTGTTATTGGTCTACTAGCAGGAATTGCCGCCGTTGTTCTTAAAACTGCTGTTCACTATATGGGCGCAGTTTTAACTAATTTTTTTGACAGAACATCTATAAATTATCTATATCTCGCAGCACCTCTTTTCGGAATTCTTATTACTGTTATATTTATTAAGAATTTTATCAGGGAAGATATTAGTCATGGAATTGGTAAAATTCTATATTCTATCTCTCAGAAAGGCAGTAAAATAAAACTTCACAACACCTATTCTTCAATTGTAGGTTGTATCTTTACAGTAGGGTTCGGAGGTTCCGCCGGTTTGGAAGCTCCTATACTTTTTACAGGTTCTGCTATAGGTTCCAATTTTGGACAATACTTTAAACTGAATTATAAAACGACCACACTTTTTATTGCCTGCGGAACTTCAGGTGCAATGGCAGCTATATTTAAGGCTCCTATTGCAGGACTTATTTTTTCTCTTGAAGTCCTTATGATAGACCTTACTTCAGGCATGATCATTCCTGTACTCGCTTCTAGTGTAACAGGTACGGTTGTAGCAAGTTTTCTACTCGGGAAACAGGTAGAATTTTACTTTGCAATACATGAGCCATTCAATCTTACACTTCTGCCTTTTTATATTATTCTTGGGTTAGCATCAGGTCTTGTTTCTCTGTATTATACCAGAACAGACTTATTTATCGAAAAGGCTTTCAAGAGCAGATACAACCCCTACAAAAAAGTTATTGTTGGAGGATTAGCTCTTGGGTTGCTTATATTTATTTTTCCTCCTTTATATGGTGAAGGATATGAAGCTATGAGGTCGATCCTTAGCGGCAATGCCCCTGATCTTCTCAATAGCAGCTACTTTTATCCTTTCAGAAACAGCAACTTTCTTCTAATAGGTATTCTTGTTGCAATATTACTTTTTAAAGTTGTTGCAAGTGCTATAACTACCGGAAGTGGTGGTATTGGTGGTATATTTGCACCATCTTTGTTCATGGGTGGATTAACAGGTTTCATTATTGCCAAATCTATTAATATGACCGGCCTTGTTCAACTTTCAGAACTAAATTATACACTTGTCGGAATGGCCGGACTTATTGCAGGTGTCATTCATGCCCCCATTACTGCCATTTTTCTAATTGCAGAAATTACAGGAGGATACGATCTTTTTATTCCTCTTATAATTACGTCCACACTTTCCTACATTACGTCTAAACATTTTGAACCTCACTCAATATACACAAAGAAACTTGCACTCAAAGGTCAGCTTCTTACCCTGAACAAAGACCAGGCAATTCTTACTCTACTTGAAACTTCCTCAGTTATAGAAAAAGACCTTATACCTATATACCCGGAAGCAAACCTAGGCCATATTGTAAATATTATTGCTAAATCCAACAGAAATACATTTCCTGTTGTTGATCATGAAAATTATTTTATGGGTATTGTCTCACTTGATAATATCAGAAATATAATTTTTGATAAAAGTCTTTATCAAACAATATTAGTTCAAGATATAATGACTCAACCATTAGATGCTGTATCCACTACTGATCCTATGGAAAAAGTGATGACTAAATTTCAGGAGTCAGGACTTTGGAATATGCCTGTTATCGATAATGGAAAATATGTGGGCTTTGTTTCAAAATCAAATGTTTTATCCGCTTACAGAGAAAAACTTAAAGAATTTTATTAAAGGTTAATGGTTAAAGTGGTTCCCTTTTCCACAGGAGAGTGTCTAGTGGTTCAAAGATTTACGAACCCCCTAATTAAAATCATAAATGAAAGCAGTAATTCAAAGAGTAAAACAATCGTCAGTAACCGTTGACAACAAAATAACCGGGCAGATCAAACATGGACTAAATATTCTCCTTGGTATAGATATTGCAGATAATGACAATGATATAGAATGGCTTTGTAATAAAATTGTTAATCTTCGAATATTCAATGATGATAAAGGATTAATGAACCTTTCTGTTAAAGATGTAAAAGGAGATATTATACTTATAAGTCAGTTTACTCTAATTTCAGACACAAAAAAAGGGAACCGGCCATCTTTCATTAATGCTGCAAAACCTGATATTGCAATACCTATTTATGAAAAATTCATTTCCTGTCTTGAAAAATCACTTTACAAACCCATTCAAAAAGGAATATTTGGTGCAGATATGAAAGTATCCATTCTTAATGATGGTCCGGTAACTATTATAATCGACACAAAAAACAAATAAGCTCAATGTGGTTATGACAAATGAATTGTAATGGCAATATTTTGAACTTCTATTTTTCGAATCCTTTTATTCATAATTATTAGTTTATTGTTGTTTTAGATATTATTTATCATTTTTCCACTGACAAGGTTATAAATATTAAATTGAATCATTACATTCCACTAATATTTTTATTTAATTTCATTATCAACCGACAAAACTAAAAATGTCTCGATTTGTATTTGAGAATAGCAGTAATTCAATAAATTAAGCATTATATTTGTTGTATTTCAAAAACATCCCCCCCTTTTCAGAATAAAGAAATTTGTGGGTCAGGATTTTTGTTTTTTTGAATCGGATTAATACCCTAACTTTCCATTAATTTACAGAAACTATAATTCACACATTAATGCATGTTTAACAGCTATTATTCCGACTTTATCATGTTTACATTTTATTACTGACATAATATCAAAATGAATTATTCTTTAAAATAGTTTTAATAAAATTTGACTCTGCCTGCTTTTTTTTATATATTTGCATATTATTTAATTTTAACAAACGAAAAACTATGGCACAGGTAATTGGTCCACTTAATCTTAAAGGAACAGTCTACGGACTAACTCATTACCAACGATATGGAAAAGAATGGGTAAGAAAAAAAACTTCACTTTGCAAAGAAAAAATGTATAGAAACCCTAACTATGAACGAACTCTCGAAAATTGTATGGAATTCGGAGGCTGTTCTAAAATAGCTTCTGATATCAGATCTTCCTTGCGCGATGCTTTCGGTCGTAATCTCTTTGACTTCAAGCATACACCTCAACTGCTTATTTCAGTCCTCCGCAAAATATCTCTTGTCTCTAAAGGCAAAAGAGGAAAGAGAAATATTGAAATATCAAACAATACTGAGATGCTCAACAACATTCAGCTTTCCGGATACTATCCGGGAAAGAAGATCTCCAAAAACAATTTTACAGCTCCTTACTCTATTGAAATTGACAATCA
>JAUZOY010000197.1 GCA_030706235.1 Bacteroidota bacterium
GCAGGAGACATATTGGATACCTCTATTAAGTGGACGAAGGAATATAAAAATAATCTGGAAAAATATGGAATAAATATCTGGTCATATACAGTGAATAATTTAGAGTATATGCAAAAGCTGAAAGATTTTGGAATTCAGGGTATAGAATCAGACAGGCCATATGTTGCATATGAATTTTTTTGTAATGGAGAGCATGTTGGATATTTTCCGGAGAAGAGAATAACCGGGCAATGGGATTTTCTACAAAAGAATTTGATGGGAACAAAAGGTTCACAGATGATAGTAAGGGGAGATACAGGAATTTCAGGACAGAATGTAAAATTCGGGAAAACATCTGATTTTAAAATACCATTAATAGAGAATAAAGATGTAGATATTATCAAGGTACCTGCATTTGATTCTGCACATTATCTGACATTCTATTCAAATATAGCGCCACAGGGTTCTCCGGGAGGATTGGTTTGTGATAATAATTATACCTTATTGATGGATATATTGAAACCGGCATCATGTAAAGATTATATTTCTCTTTATCAGTCAAGTTGTGTTAACGAAGATGACGGGGATTTATTTATAGAAACGAAGAGTAAGGGTGTAGGCATTTTATATAATTATAAAGGCATAATCAATGATAGTGTTTGGTATAGGCTGGCTTTTGTTTTTGATCTTCCGAATGAAAAAATAGATGAATATATTGATGGAAATCATGTAGGAACAATAATATTAGAAAACGCTATGGATGGCAGGTTTTGTATTAATAATAACTGGGGAATTCAACCATCAAATTTATTTTCGGATAATGATGGAGAAACTGATAATTTATATGTAAGCAGTATTCAAATCAGAGATTATGTTATGAGTAAAGAAGAGATACAAAGTTTGGGAGGAGTGAAATACAATAAGCTTAGTGATACGATTATTATTAATCAGGCTGACTGTCCAGTATATAGTATAACTAATAAAGAATCAGATGTTTGTTCAGGGAATAAAGCAACATTAAAAATAAATGGAGAACTTAACGTAAACTATAAATGGCAAATGAATTCCGGTAGCGGGTGGTATGATCTGCAGGAAAACATTTATACAGATGATACATCACCGGATTTGATAATAGATCATGTAAGTAAAGAGATGAATAATAACAGATTCAGATGTATAATCAGCAATGATTGTAAAGTAATATCAGACGAAATATTACTTGGTATTAAAGCAGAACCTCAAATTATTCAACAGCCAATATCAGTAAATGTCAGAGCCGGAGTTGATACAGCAATAGATGTTATAGCTACAGGTATAGAACTCACCTATCAATGGCAGATAAAGGGAGAAACATCGTCATGGTTTAATTTGAATGATAACATCTCATATTCAGGAGCAAAAACTGAAAAGTTGAAAATCAGGGATGTATTGAAAGAATCAGATGGAAATACATATAGGTGTATCATTAAGGATTCATGCGGAATAGAGTTAATTACTGAGCATGCATTACTAACTATAAATACAACAGGGACAAATATTAACAGAAATTTGAGAAGCTCAATATTGATAATACAAAACAAAGGAGATTTAAAGTTAAATTTTCCCGATTATGAAAAAGTGTATAAATATTCGGTTTGTAATATTATCGGGCAGGTTTTGCATGAAGGAACGGTCCGAAAATCAGGTATTGTTGATATTCATTTAAATACAGGGATTTATTTACTCAAAGTATCAGACAATATGCATTCAGAGACAATTAAATTTGTGGTTAATGAACAATAGAACATAATAGAAATAGGAATAGAAATGACATCATATTTGATGTTCCTACATTATTACAATTTCCTTAAGGCATTGGGTCCATGTATCTGAATCGTTAAGGCTTTCAACAAGCTGAAGTTCATGCCCTCCACAACTGATAAAAAGGGCTCTGTATCTGCTCTGAATTTCTTCTATTGTTTCAATGCAATCGGCTACAAAAGACGGACTGACTACAAGTATTTTCTTTATTCCTGCTTTTGCTTTTTCACGAATGACTTCATCGGTGAAAGGTGTGAGCCAGTTTTTGGAGAAACGGGACTGGAAACATATTGTATATTTATCTTCAGAAAGCCGGAATTGTTTTGCAAGCTCTCGTGCGGTTGCAAATGAAGTAGCCTGATAGCAATATTTATTTTTTTCAGTTACTGATTCACTGCAATTGAATTCTGAACATGGCTTACCATTGTGTGAATTATTAACCTGACTGAGAGGTAATCCATGAAAACTGAACAAAATATGGTCATAATTTTCGGGATGATAACTATTTATTCTTTCAGCAAATGCTTTTATAAAAAGTGGATTGTCGTAGAACTGTTTTACAATTCTTATTTCAGGAACTGTAGTCCATTGAGAAATAATTTTCAAAACTCTATCGATTACGGAACCTGTTGTTGCTGAAGAATATTGCGGAAAAAGAGGGATTATGATCAGTCTCTTACAGGTTTCATTTTGAATCCGGTTCATTATATTCTTAAGGTTAGGTTCCTGATAACGCATACCAAGATGAACTGTATATTCATTGCAAAGTATATTCTGCAATTTTGTATGTAATCTCTGACTATGAACTAACAATGGCGAACCTTCAGTTGTCCAGATCTTTTTATACAAAAGAGTTGTTTTTGGTGCACGGAAAGGAGCTATTATAATATTTGTGAGTAACCAACGGAATACGACAGGAATATTGATAACATGTTTATCATTGAGGAATTCCCTGAGAAACTTCCGTACATACTTTACTTCGGGTTTCTGAGGTGTTCCAAGATTAACAAGTAGTACAGTAGTTTTCACAGTTATTATATTTTTTCACATTAAGCTATTTGCCAGGTTTTTCCCCTGCTTTATTCTGTCAGCCATACCAATGCCGTTTCTGAGATTGCCGCCTATTATAAGTCCCGGAAATTGATTTTCCAGCTTTTGAACAGTAGCAAAACGCTCTCCACTATCTGCAGAGTATTGAGGAATTGCATAGTTATGACGAATAATTTTTAAAAGATCAGGATTAAATTCAGGTATCTGCATTAGATCTCTGAATTCTCTTTCAACAAGATTATATATTTCATTATCATTAAGTCCGATAAGATCCTGACGTCGTACACCTCCTATGAATACAGTTACAAGAGCACCTTTTTCGGGAGCACGACCTGAAAGTAATGAAGAGAGAAACATAGCTCCAAGAATATCACGTTTTTCTTTGTGAGGTATCAATCCGCCAAATGCATCAAGAGGTATGCCTTTCCATTGACGGAAACCAATTGCCACTTCGATCACTTTTGTATAATGCAGTGAGTTTATCTTTTGAATATCGCTTTTGTTTATAAAAGGGAGCATATCCGACAGAGTATATGCTCCGGTAGTTGTTATTACTTTCTTTGCATTTATAGTTAATTCTTTCCCATGAACTAATCCTTTTATTATAAAGTTTTCTGATTTATTAAACGCTGACAGGTCTTCGACGCTGTCAGGTTTTATACTACTTTTTAAATCAAACGCTGACAGGTCTGCGACGCTGTCAGGTTTATCATTATATTTTTTAACTTTTATATTTTCAACTCCGGTAATGATGTTTTCATTTCCAATGCTATCAGTCAGAGCATTTACAAGATTTGACAATCCTCCTTCAACAGAAAAGACATTACGTGTTGCTTTTTTTTCTTCTTCGCTTTTCTTTTTAAAACCTTTTTTTATTGAACCTTTGATAAAACTTCCATAATCCTGTTCGAGGTTATACAGTTTTGGCAGAGCATATTTAGGCACAAGCATAGATGGATCTCCGGCATATACTCCTAAAATGAAAGGATCAACAGCATAATCAAGAAAACTATTACCCATACGTCTTCTGACCATATCATCAAGAGTTTCGTGAGGATTATTACCGGCTTTTCGAAATGGTTCGCCAAGGATCCTGAATTTATCGTATGTAGTAAATAAGGGGGTTGATATTGCCTGCCAAAGTCCCATAGGTAATGGTTTCCATTTGCCATTTTTAAGTACCAGACGCTTATTTACATTAGCGGAAGCTACTTCGAGCATACATTTTTCCGCCAGATCATCAAACAGATCAACTACATCTGCATTTCCGATGACTCCTGTATTCGGGCCTTCTTCAAATACAAATCCATTTTCAGAATTAGTTTTAATTACCCCTCCTACCCTATCCTGCTTTTCAAGTAAAAGGAAATCTTTTCCGGCTTTTTTCAGGTAATAGGCAATTGTTAGTCCTGTAATTCCTCCTCCAATAATTATTATATCTTTATTCATTTCAAATCTATATTTCATTAATTTATAACATAATATTTGGTTTTAAAACCTGATATTCTGTTTTAAAAACCTGTCAGGAGATAAACCTGACAGGAGATAAACCTGTTATTCCGTTTTAAAACCTGTCAGGAGAAAAACCTGACAGGAGGATTCAAACAGTTTTCGAATAATGAGCATTAGTGTCTTTCAATAATGGATCGAAAGCCATTGCAATATTACGAACTACAAGGAAGCCCAATGGTTTTAGTTGCAGAATATCATTATTGAGAGTAAGAAGATCATCATCAATGAATGATTGCAGCTTTTCAGGAGAATAGTCGACTATATTTTTCAATTCTCCAAGAGAAACAGAATGTTCAGAAGCCATTGCGGGCATATTTAAATACCCGTTACACATAATTTCATCAATAACATCTCTTCTGATTTTATCAATGTCTGACAAATTGTAACCACGTTCAACAGCAAACTCAGATTTTTCAATAGTTTCAACATATTTGGTTATATTTTTAATATTCTGTGTATAAGCGCCGTTGAGCTGAGAAATTGAAGTTGCACCAAAGCCGTAAACTTGTCCCGTAGTTTTTTTAGTGCAATAACCCTGGAAATTTCTATGCAGCATCTTATTATTCAGAGCGACAGAAAGGTCATCGCCGGGTTTGGCATAATGGTCCATACCTATTTGAATATATCCTTTTTGAGTGAGTGTATTCAAAGCGATAAAAAACAATGAAAGTTTTTCCTCAGCTGAAGGGAGTCCTGATTTCTCAAGAATTTTTTGAGCACTTTTGAACCATGGGACATGAGCATATGAAAAAGTTACAATTCTGTCGGGAGATATATCAATAGTTCTTTCAATAGTATTTATGAAAGATTTCTCAGTCTGACCGGGAAGTCCGTATATCAAATCTATATTTACACCATCAAATCCGGAATCCTTCATGTATTTTACCAATTCTCCAACCGGATGTTTTGAAGAGGAACGATTTATAATATTAAGTACGTTAATATCAAAATCCTGTATACCAAGACTAAGACGATTAAAGCTCATATTTGCAAGCTTGTCGATATGCTCAAAATCGAGATAGGCAGGGTTACATTCCATTGCAATTTCAACTTTTTCTGCTAAAATGAATTCAGATTTGAATGCATTCATCACCTTTTCTACAAGATTAAGAGGTATAGAATTCGGAGTACCTCCACCCCAATGGATTTGAGTTACCTTCCTTTTTTTATCTATATAGGCTGAAACAGAATTTATTTCTTTAATCACAGCATCAATATATCTTTCAACAAATTCCTTACTCTGAAAATGAGATGTATTACAACCACAGAAATAGCACAGACGCGGGCAAAATGGGATGTGAACATAAAGAGAAATGTTGTCTTTTTGTTCTTCATTGGAAGCTATAAGACTTTTCCGGAAATCATCGGAAGTAAATTTTTCATTGAAAAAAGTTGCCGGAGGATAACTTGTATACCGAGGGCCTGGTTTGTTATATTTTATTAAGATATCGCTGTTCATTAGTTTTGAGTTAATAAAAAAAATTCATTGTATATAACTCCTCATTAAGTTTCTGAAATGATAAACTTATAAGACCTTACAGGTTTTATAAACCTGTAAGGTCTCAAAGTTTATTTTCCAGTCTGTTGTTTTCATTCCTTTTTTTCATTGTTTTCCAATGATCTAAAATAATTCACAATTATTAATTCCTTTTCCAGTCTGTATTTTTAACCCAGTCGACAACAAATTTTACATTTTCAAAAGGTATGCCCGGCA